>JAFXFG010000033.1 GCA_017520675.1 Alphaproteobacteria bacterium | reverse complement strand
GCCACCAAGCACCCCAAAACACCAAACAATATTTTTCGCATACCTGTCCCCCTATAAATTATTCCGCCGTTGGCAAGGTTGCAGTTGGTACAATTATCGCACCAGTAACATCAATTGTGCCAGATACGGTATATGTTCCCGCCATTGTTTGGGTTGCAGATGCCGATGTATCAACCTTAGACGATACCGCGGTTGCGATTTGGGATGCGATTTGTTGTTGTACATATTCGGTTGATGGAATATTTGCGACCGCCGACATTGGCGCGCAGATTAAGAAAGCTGTTAATAGTTTTTTGTGCATTGCATTCCTCCTGTGTTTTGCAATTAAAAAACCACCGAATACTTCAAGTGGTTGGAGGTTCGAAACTATAAGCAGCTATAGTGGGTTTATTCAATATATTCACCGCCCTCCAACCAATGGTTGGAGATTTCTATTCGATATTACGAATAACTGCTTTCGGGTTTCGACACCCCATCATGACATGGTCATCATGACATATTTATTATAATATATTTTAAAATTCAAAATCAACAAATATATATCTTCGTTGTGTTGGGGGACTTTTTTCGGTAATGCCATTGGATGATAAGGATTTTTAAGTTTTAAGATAAAAAATTGCTTATATAGATTATGACCCTGCGGGGCAATGGATACCCGCCTGCGCGGGTATGACGAGGGTGTGCGCGGGGCAAGGTTTGTGTTTTGCCGATTTAATTTTGAACAATTTTTTGTAAAAAAATTGTCATTCCATGGCTTGACCATGGAACCTAGGTTATGCTGATTAAAAAAAGGAATACACCTGGGTCTTGTGGGGCATTCACCCACAAAAATTTGCAATTTTTGCGGGGCCCGAAAAAGCCACAGGATGACAACACTTCGTTAAAACTTCGTGTTGCAGGCAAGTTTTGTTAAAAGTTCGGGGTGTGGGTGATGGGGGTAAAAATTCACAAAAATATGTCCCTGCGGGGCAATGGATTCCCGCCTGCGCGGGTATGACGAAGAGTGTGAGTGGGAGGGGAAATTATGTCCCTGCGGGGCAATGGATTCCCGCCTGCGCGGGAATGACGAGAGCGTAAGGGTGTGGTCTGATGTGCGGGTATGACGATGAACGAGGACGGGGCGCGATGCGCGGGTATGACGAGAGTGAGAGGACGGGGGCTGATGTGCGGGTATGATGAAAGTTTTTAATTTTACTCTATAAAAAAATCCCCCAATTTTTGGGGGATTTTGTTTTTAGTTCTTGCGTGGGTATTTAACCGCAGCCTGTGCCGCCGCAAGACGCGCAATTGGCACGCGGAACGGTGAACAAGATACAGAATTAAATCCACACTGATGGAAGAACGCAATTGATTCTGGGTCGCCACCATGTTCGCCACATACACCCAAGTGAATGTGTTCGCCCTTGGTATCACGCGCCTTTTTAACCGCGTCTTTTATCAACAAGCCGACACCCAATTGGTCAACAGATGCAAATGGGTCTGCGACATATACACCGCGTGCACGATATTCGTCCAAGATTTTTGCAGTGTCATCACGCGACATACCCAATGTTGTCTGGGTCAAGTCGTTTGTGCCAAATTCAAAGAATTCGCAACTTTCTGCAATCTCATTTGCCAATACCGCAGCACGTGGCAATTCAATCATTGAACCAACTGTGTATTCAACAGATTCGCCTGTTTCGGCAAACAATGACTGTGCAGTTGCATCGATAACTGCCTTGACAATGTCAACTTCTTTCTTGGAACCAACCAAAGGCACTTCGATTTCTGGATAAACCTGAACACCTGCCTTTTTAACTTCCAATGCAGCAGACAAAATCGCACGTGTTTGCATTTCGCAGATTTCTGGGTATGTAATCGCCAAGCGGCAACCACGATGACCCAACATTGGATTCTGTTCGTGCAGTTGTTCTGCGCGCTGTTTAATAAATTCAACAGGTTTACCAATGTGCGCCGCCAATTCTTCGATTTCTGCATCTGTGTGTGGCAAGAATTCGTGTAGTGGTGGGTCAATTAAGCGAACTGTAACAGGTAGACCGTCCATAATTTTGAACAATTCTACGAAGTCAGCCTTTTGATACGGCAATAATTTCGCCAGGGCTGCACGACGACCGGCTTCATCTTCGGCCAAAATCATTTCGCGCATATCTTGGATACGCGATGGGTCAAAGAACATATGTTCTGTACGCGCCAAACCGATACCTTCGGCACCAAAGTCGCGTGCTTGTTTTGCGTCTTTTGGTGTTTCAGCATTTGCCTTGACAGTCAATGTTTTAATCTGGTCAACCCATTCCATCAATGTCCCGAAATTACCAGTTAATTCAACAGATACTGTTGGGATTTTACCTTCGATAATCTGGCCCTTGGCACCGTCAATAGATACCCAATCGCCTTCGTTAATAACAACACCAGATGTTGTTTTCAGGGTCTTGGATTCATAGTCAATCTTGATATCAGGTGAACCAGATACGCATGGTGTACCCATTCCGCGTGCAACCACCGCTGCGTGTGAAGTCATACCACCACGTGCAGTAATAACACCCTGTGCCGCGTTCATACCAGCGATATCTTCTGGGGATGTTTCGATACGGATTAACATTACCTTTTTACCCTCAGCCGCCCAACGTTCTGCATCTTCGGCATTAAATACAGCCTGACCAACAGCCGCACCAGGTGATGCAGGCAAGCCTGTGGCAATAACTTTCTTTTCAGCCTTTGGATCCAACATTGGATGCAACAAGTGGTCCAGTTGGTCTGCACCAACACGCAGGATTGCCTCTTCCTTGGTCAACAAGCCTTCGGCAACCATTTCAACCGCCATACGAACAGCCGCCGCCGCAGTACGTTTACCATTACGGCACTGCAACATCCATAATTTGCCATGCTCGATTGTAAATTCCATATCTTGCATATCTTTGTAATGCTGTTCCAATTTTTCACGAACATCACACAATTCTGCATAGACAGATGGCATTGCTTCTTCCAAAGACAGACGGCCGGAGTCATCCTTGCTCATCGGTTGTGGGGTGCGAATACCCGCAACAACGTCTTCACCCTGGGCATTAATCAGGTATTCACCATAATATTTGTTTTCACCAGTGGCTGGGTCGCGACTGAAGCATACACCAGTAGCACTGTCGTCACCAGAATTACCAAACACCATCGCCTGAACATTTACAGCAGTACCCCAATCAGCAGGTATATTATTCAATTTGCGATATGTAATCGCCTTTTTAGACATCCATGAGCCGAATACCGCACCAATTCCCATTTCCAATTGTTTCCATGGGTCTTGTGGGAATACCTTGCCAATTTTAACACCGATTTCTTTGAACTTTTCAACCAAGTCTTTCAAATCTTCAGCAGTTAATTCGGTATCTAGTTTATAACCCTTGTCTTCTTTCATACGTTCCAATGTGTGTTCAAACAAATCAATGTCTGCACCCATAACAACTTCGCTGAACATCATAATAAAACGACGGTATGAATCATATGCAAAGCGTTCGTTCCCAGAAATCTTGGCCAATGCCTGAACCGTTTCGTCATTCAAACCTAAATTCAACACTGTGTCCATCATACCTGGCATTGATACGCGCGCACCAGAACGCACAGATACCAATAATGGATTTTCTGTGTCTGCAAATTTCTTGCCCATAATTGATTCAACATGCGCAATCCCAGAACGCACCTGATCCATCAAGTCAGTTGGATATGTCTGATTGTTTTCATAATAATATTTACAAACATCAGTTGTAACTGTAAAACCCGCAGGAACAGGTAAGCCAACCAAGTTCATTTCGGCCAAATTTGCACCTTTGCCACCCAGCAGATTTTTCATGTCTGCCTGACCTTCGGCCTGACCATTACCAAAGGTATATACCCATTTATTGCTCATTAGTTCTCCTTTTAATATAGAGTTAAAAATGCTAAAAGATTGTGGGGCATGAAAGGCATAATTGCAAGAAAAAAATCGGCAACTAAACCGATTTTTTACATTGTGCAGGCACACGCAATCGAAAATAGTTTGGATTGCGCCGAATCACTGCGTGAATTTATCACAATCGGGGCGCGCGCGCCCAAGATAACACCACCAAATATCCAATCACTAAATTGAACCATTGATTTTAAGGTGTTGTTTCCCGCTTCGATATTATCAAACAGCAAAATGTTTGCGTTGCCTGCAACAAGGTCGGTAATCCCCTTGGCAGCGGCAGCCGCCGTAGATACCGCAACATCAAATGCCATTGGGCCAGATACAACACAATCAGAAATTTCACCACGCAAATTCATTTCGTGTAATGCAACCGCGTCAACCGTTGCCTGCATCGCAGGATTTAATGTTTCAACCGCACACAGTGGCGCAACTAGTGGCATTTCATACCCCATACTGCGCGCAAACGAAACTGCATTTTTTATCAAATTTACCTTGGTCGGCAAATCAGGATACATGACCATTGCGCAGTCGGTTAAGAACAATCTGCGATTGCGGGATGGGGAATATAACACAGACACATGCGACAATATGCCATCACCACGAATACCGCTTTCGCGATTTAACACAGCACGCAAAATGTCGGCAGTGTGGATTAAGCCCTTCATCAAAATATTGGCGCGACCATCACGAACCAGCGACACCGCCATCTGGGCAGCGGACAATTCGTCCGCACAATGAACAATTTCAAAGGCAGATATATCAATATTATTTTTCTGGGCAACTGATTTTATTTCAGTTTCATCGCCGCATAATATGGCACGCGCAAACCCCAAACTATACGCAGTTGACAATGATTGTAATGCCGCCGCATCAATCGCAGATGCCAGCGCAACCGTTCGCATTTGACTGGGTCGCATTGTGTTTAATAAAGATTCAAATTCTGGCGTCATGACGAACACTTGCCATCCACACATTGTTCCGGATCAGTCGGCACAGATGGAACAGACATAGACGAATTACTGCATGCACCATTTATTACTGTCTGACCCGCTGTACAATTTTTACATGTACCACCAGATGTACGGCCTTGGTTTTCACCGCATTTTGGCAGGCACGCACTGCCCCATTTAACATAACCTTCATCGCATTTACATGTTGCGCTTACATACTGACCATTGTTATGAATCACTAAGGTACAATTACCACTTGCATCACACTCTTTTTCAGAGTCATCAACCTTATTAAAATCAACAACTGCGACGTATGTTGAATTTGCAGGACAAATCAGTGATTGATAGAACAACGATGATATATCTTCGATACAATCTGCATTATCGTAACATAAATCCGCAGAAGAACTGGGGGTCTTATCCGGATCATAGAATACTGCATATGCACATGTTAATGCAACATTACGACACGCACCACGCATAACAGCCATAACACTCTCTGGGCTGGCGGTGGTTGTCCATGAATTTACTTGGGTCAACTGTTTATTATAACAATCCGCAACATTCTGCATACAAGTCGATGCGTATTCATAAATAATATTTCGTTGCGCAGCGCGAATATTAGTCATAGCGCGTTGTATATAATTTATAACAACATCGTTATACGGTCGATAGTTTTCATTTGTATCATATGTATAACGCTGACACTTATCCAACACCGCACGACAAAGCCCCTCGTCTGTAACTACTGGTTTAGTACCAATTTTTGTTAGCAAATATTTAATAATGCATGCACCATTATTCCCCAATAAAATATCGCCATTGGAATCCGTCTGTGGCACACCATCTGCGTCAACCGTTTCGACTTTACAAGAAAATTCGTTTATCTGTTGCGTGTCATAAACACGCTTTAAAAAATTTGATGTTATTGATGCGTTGTTATATTCCTTCATAAATTCCAGAATATTTGATATGTTCTGCCCAAGGACAACCTGACCATTTTCATCAATATACTGCTTAGTCGGGTCGATGCACTTGTAATAATCGCTGCCGCAGACCATATCATCAGTCATACATGTATTTAGCGCAGCAATACATCCTTTGGCATCATATTGATTCTTGTTCTGCAATACTGCCAGACGCGCCTTTTGCAACATACGATTTGCACTGCGAACATTGGATACTAATGTTTCATTCATTTTTGTTAGCCCTTGTTCATACGCAATACAATCCTTGTCAATCGCCAAGTCATAATTACCTGTGATTTGCGTTGATGTTGCACCCGCTTCTTTGCACTGGGTCAAGACAGTGTTACAACGCTTTTTGGCCGCCTTGTATAATTCTGCCCCACGCAAGTTCGCCATACTGGACGAACTGTTTCCATTCAGAAAATCCAAAGAAAACATATCGCCTTCATCAGACGAAAAATCTAAATCTATATCCAGACCAAATGTTTCACTTTCTGAATAGGTCGAGGACGATGAAACAGGGTCGCGAATCATATCTTCTATTTCTGCCAGTAAAGAACGCGTTTCTGATGTGTCTTTGGTTGATGAAAGCGCTTCTTCAGCCTCGGTTTCTTCCATAATGGCACGAATTTCGTCAGCAGACAGACCAACATAGCGAATACGTTGCGCAACCTCGTTCAACTCAAGATTTGCATCTTTTACCGCCTGTTCTGACTTTATATACTTTGATAAATTCGCCGAACACGAACAACGTTTTTGATTGGCATCAACAACCGCACAAAACTGATCCATACATTCGTTGTATTGGTCTTGGCACGATTTGTTTAGAGAGGCAGTCTGTTCTAATTTTTCTTTTGCAGCAGCAATTGATTCGGCAGTAACCTCAACCTGTTTTGAGCCCAGTATTGCACGCGATTGAACCTTGCGAATTTCAGAATCTATGTTCGAGCCTGTTTGAATCCCCGTATTACCAATTGTCGCACGACCGCCAACCTCAGCCGTTGAGGGGCGCAAAACCAAGCCTGCACGACGCACCGCAGGATTACTGTTGATGCTGGCATCCTTGACACGCTCGTTCCGACCAACTGTGTTAACGGCGGCATCCAAACCACTGCGCGCGTCTGTCAACGCACCACGCGGACGTGTTATCGCACTGCGTGATTGAACACCGGCACCAGACTGGTCGGATGCAACAGACTTGCTGCCCATAAAAACACGCGATACGGTATTGCGAACATTATTTGTTGCAGTGGCACGCGATGTTAGCGCGGTTGCGTCCTTGGGCTCTGTGTCTGAACGCGCGCCCGAACGCGAACCAGATGTGCGCGTTGCCGTAGTCATGGCGTCGCCACTTTCCGTCGGTAAAACACGCGAAAAACCGCCCGTTGACGCAAAGACATCAGGCGAAACAACCATTATCGCAAAAATACATGTTAAAAACTTTCTCATTCCTTTGTGGGTATTATAACATAAAAAAATATATTTAGTTAACATTATTTTTATCAAATGTTTCCTGTGGATTGATTGTTATTAAATTTTATATCATTACAGCATGAGAAAAAAACACAAATACGCACCTGCAATCGTACTGGGGATGCATGACGCAATTGTTTCCCTTAGCGGTCTGATTGCGGGATTAACGCTGGCATTGGCAGACAGAAAAACAATTATTCTGTCTGCGATTATCGCATCTGTGGCAGCGGGTCTGTCGATGGGTGCGTCTTGCTATCTGGCGGAAAAGACAAATAACAATCCGTACGCAATTCGTGCGGGCGTAACAACCAGCGCAGCATATATGGGGACTTGCGTTTTCTTGATTATGCCTTTCTTCTGGTTCACAAATACTTATACCGCGCTTGTGTTTTCTTTCTTGATGGCGGTGGCTGTTATAATCATTTGCAATCTGTGTATCAGACATACACATAAACATTCGTTCTGGCGACACACAATTGAAATGCTGATAATTTGCGCAGTCGTTTCAGTCGTTGCATTTGCCGTTGGCGAAGTTGCAAAAAATCTGATAAATATCAATATATAAAAAAACACTGCCGATTGGCAGTGAGGTTATTTGATAGTTATAATTTTATTTTTATTAATTTATCGTTTATGGCATAACAAACAGGCACACCTGCCCTGCGTGCTTTGGCCTGGGCTTTGCGTGCACCACGATTTGCTAAACGCAATATTTTTGCAGACAACTCATAATTTTCTTTTGTCATTATTTTGCCTCTTTCTTGAACCTATTATAAACATCATCGTTCAGAATTTCAAGTTTTTCATCAGAACCGCGCGCAATTACTTCATAAGAATCTTCGCCATTGTAATATAATTCCCAATAGGACACCATCGGGATTACATCCCAAAAATTTGCTAAACTGCGACCATAGCGACGATGCACATCAGGTACAGGGACATTATGCCCACCTAGTAAAACACGCTGTTTTATGCGTGCTAGATTTTGCTGTACCGATAATAAAAACACATATATAAATACAATTTTATACTTTTCTTTCTTGGCACGACTTATAATGCGTTTGTGATAATTTCCTGATATGGTTGATTCCAGAACAATGGAATCATTGTTTTGAAAACACTTTTCTAAACGCTCTAAAAGAATACGACCCGATAGTATACCAACCGTATCGTTGCGACGTTTTGCAATCTCGTCTGCGTTCAAAAAAATCACAGGCTCTTCTTTTATCAATTCGTGCGCAAGTGTTGTTTTACCACTGCCGTTTGGCCCCGCTATGATATATAAAATTTTACTCATATTTTTATTATATCATATTTCATCTAAAAAAACACTGCCGTTTGGCAGTGTGAATTATTTTGTGCGCTGATTATTTTTGTTAAGAAAATATAAATTTCTAAATTCCTGCGCGTCTTCCAATTCCAACAAACCACACAATTCTTTTTTGCGTGCTTCGCGCAATATTTGCAGGTTTCGTATCTTGTTTAATTCTGCATCTTCTTTGCTGTTAACCGCATCAAGAACAAATTTATTTTGAACTTCTTTATAAACAAACTGTTTCTTCATCCCTATTTCAGCCTGAACCGAGAACAACATACAACGTTGTAAATCCAGTCTATACTCAACACCAGAATTTCCAAAAAAGATATATTTGTCCGAATAACGCAAAAACACATCTGCGTCCGCTATCAGTTTTATCAACTTAGAAACACCGGTTTTGTCCAGACCTTCGGCTGATTCAAGATACGCCTGCTCACGCGTTAACCACTGATGAAATTCACCAGTCATTTTTTTGCGTTCAATACGCATCTGATTACGTTTTTTAGTTCCAAATGGATTCCAATTTGAAAGATTATATTTTATAGTTTGAAAAAAACTCGTTTTTTTATCTGACATTTTATTATCCTGCTATGTTTTTACACAGCATAAATTAGCACCGTTTTTGCAAATGTCAAGACTGCCGAGCCATAGAAAATTCTTTTTTTGCGTTTTGCACCTGATGAATTTCTTGGACCAGTTTTTCATACAACAAGACTTTATTTAAAAAATCATTGTCTTTATTTCTGCTGCCAAAGAATTGCGAACGCGCATATGACATACTGAAAAACAAATAATCAATAACCCTTGGATTTGTCTTTTTCAATAAGTCTTGAAATGATTTTTTATCGTTAGTTTTTATAAAACGCACTAATTTCTTAATCGTATCTATGTCTTTTTTGTTTAACTTTTCAAAATCATCCTGTCCGCCAATACGCATACGAAATGAATCTGTATCAATTATCTTGCCATTTTTGAAATTGTTATAATGCCCATCACTGAATGCAATTCCTTTGGTAATGTATGCAAAATACAATTTCTGACATGCAGTTTCAAAACTGTTCGCAATGTCTTGGTCAATGTAGTCAGACAACAACCATGTAAATTCTTCGCCATCTTCGTTTTTGAATGGCGACGCGATATAAACCCTGTTCACTAAATTGCGTGCGCGACTGTATATATGCATATTTTCAATCTCGTCAGTTGCTATACGAGTGCTGCGATTTATTTTAAACTCAAATGATTTAGAACCTATGGTAATTTTATAGACGGTGCCAGTTGTGCCACTGTCTATATATTTTAAAACTACATCTTGACCAAACAGTTTTGGCGTATCTAATTCAATATCTGCCAAATCAGAATATGTACCAAAAAAATTTACCTGCGAATGAAACTGTTTTGCAAGTTCTGTCATATATTCCGAAAACTGCGCAGTCGCATCAGCGATATGTTCTTTATCAATATATTCAAATAATGCAGGTGGCAAACTGCCACGCGTACCTTTATCATAGTAAGTGTATTTTTTCATTGTTTATCTGCCAGTATTTAAATCTTGGATTATCCTGTGCTTGTTAACGCGAAATATTTGATTCACAATTTTTTGAAAATTATTCACGCGTTTTGCAAATTCACTGTCTTTTAAAACACTGCACATAATCGGAGTACGCGCATAATTCATCGCATAAAACATATAGTTTATTAATTCAGGATGTTTTACCGCGGCGTCCGATAATTCTTGTTCAAACGCAGCACTATTGTTTGTCTTGATATAGTATGCCAATTGCTGGACAATGTCGCGCTGGGGCTTGTTTAAATTACTGATGTCGTCTATTTTGCCAGTGCGCCTGTACAAAGACGCAATATCAATTAATTTGCCGTCTTTGAAATTATTTACATGAATATCGTTAATGTTTATGCCTTTGGTTAAGTATGCGTAAAACAGACGTTGCATTGCGTTGGCAATACTGTTTGTATAATCATTTGCAATGTAATCCGATATAACCCATGAATATTTACGTCCAGAAAATTCAAAGACAGAACCAATATATGCCTTGTTCACTAAATTTCTGGCGCGCGATTGCTGCGACATCGCATTCAATTCCCCAAAACCAGAATCACGATTTATCTTGAAGACAAAAACCAAATCACCAATTTGCATCTTATACACAGAACCAATCGAACCGCTGGCCAAGTAGTCCAGTTTGACATCAAAACCAAATAATTTATCAGGCGCAGTCAGTTTTATTTGTGATATGGCCGTCCCAGACGCAAGTTGTCTGTGAAAGTCAATTGCCAAATTCGTCATAAAAGAATTAAATTGTGCAGTCGCCACAGACATATCAACACCTGATATCATGGCGCGTATCTGTGGTGGAATTGTACCCATTGTTTTATGCTTTGTACGATTAAATTTCTTCATACTGTATATTGTATCACAACAACAGGCAAAATGCAAAAAACACTTTGTATAAGATAAAAAATGTGATAAAATATATCGCAAGAGAGAATATGAAACTAATTAAGCCATTTTTATTGATTGCTTTGACTGCATTGCCACACTTGGCGATGGCGCAGGTTGCAACCACCGCAGGCAGTAATTTAACCGCATGGAACGGTAATTCAGGGGCAACAAATAATAACAACTGGAATCAATTAACAAATGCACGCGTTCAGGCAACAGCTGGCGCGCCCAAGGCGGACTTTGGCAATTGCAATTCACTGATTATGCGATGTGCACAGCCAAAATGCGCGGGCTGTACAACAATCGATGTTGCACGACCAATCGTTACAGGATGTGTCAATAGTAATGCAACCTGTAAACAATATGGAAATGATTTAGTTGACTTTATTGCAGCACAACTGGTTGCAAATGCAAACTCCAAGGCACAACAGGCCGAATTGGCGGCACAGCAAATGGCTGCACAACAGGCTGCGGCGCAAAGTAATGCACAAATTCAACAGATGCAGCAGCAAATGGCGAATATGCAGTATCAAATGCAACAACAGTCTGCCCAACAAATGGCACAAATGCAGGCGGCACTGGAAGAACAAAAGGCAATGGTTGCCGCCGCACAGGCTGAGGCAACCGCAGCAAAACAAGAAAACTATGCAATAACCAGTAATGTTGAACTAACACAATCAGAACAGGCACGCGCCGCCACCGGCGAAGTGTCGGCGGAACTGTTGGCACGCGAACGCATCCAAGGACAGATTTTGTCTGAAATCGAAAATGCCGAAGATGCAATGAAAAATCTTAAATCAACAATGCAAAACATATTCTCGTATGCGGGGTGTGATTCGCGCGGAAATAACTGTCGTGGTCCGAAACGTGTTAGTGTCTTTAAAGACAAAGCGATGCAGTTCTTTGAACCATTTGATACGGTTGCAGATGCGATGTATGACGCGCTGGAAAAGGCACTGGCGGTTGGGGTTGATGTGTCAGATGTCGTTATGATGCTAAGTGGGGCATGCAATCAATGGGGAAAATATATGTGCGTCCCAACAAATAGCGAAGGCAAGCATGTCCCAGAAACATATAACAAAGACACTTGTGTTGGCGGTCGTTCCAAAAAATATGGCTTTGTAAAGGGTGGCGTAGAATGTACAGATGGGATGATTGTGCCACCACAAGACGACACGCGTTGTACACTAACTGAATTAATTGACGCCGATAACAACGAAGGTATTGAACGCCAATGGCTGGACGCACAAGAGGATAGCGATAAACTGGTACGTTTGGGGTGCGCAACATCTTCGCTGGAATCGCTGTCTATATTTGGTCGCCGTCGCAGCAAAAAGCAAAGCACATTGGACATAGATACACTTGAAATGCTGATTAATCAGGATGGGGTCGATATTGGTGGATACAATCCGTTCATTACAAATAGTGGTGACAGCAGAATAGAACGTATAAAATATTGTGGATTGTCCAGCGATGGCTATAAAAAATTAGTTAGCGCAATCAAGACAAAAAAATTCCCAAAAACAATTTGTGTAAGTGATGATAAATTAACTGCGGAAGCCAAAAAGTTTGGGACTTATATAGGGTATTTTGATTTCAATCTGTCGCCTGATTATAAAAGAGTTTCAGCCGCGAATGAAACAGAATGTGGTAAAATGAAATCAGACTGGGAAAAAATGAAAGGGAATAATCCTATCAAAGAGTGTCAGAAATGCGATATCAAATGGACTGACGGGGTATGCAAGCTTGTAGACTGCGGTTGTATATATGTAGATGGTAAGGGGGTTACAACCTATAATGTTGCGGGTATAGCAGATCAGGAGAGAATATACAATTGTGGTGATAGTGGCGGGAATTGGGATTATGAAAACGAAGAATGTGATTGCTACTATCATAGTTTTAGCGAAGGTATGTCCGTTCAAATGAATGAGGCTGGTCGGTGTATATTTAACAAAAGAGACAAAAACTGAAGAAAGCTGTAAACTGTTAGGAAAAACTTGCAAATGGGAGAAAGGAAGCTGTGTAAAAAAGTAACTAGGGGTTGCGATGATGGTTTTGGGGTGGTGGATAATCAAATAATAAAAGATACGAATGAAATTAGGAAAAATGATTTTTATAAAACGATTTTTTATTTTGCAATTGGTGGTGGGGGTGATGGCTTTTCCTGCCATGGCTGCAGATAACGGATGTGAAGACGAGGGAAATGATTATGTAACCGCTGAATTAGCGTTGTGTTCAACGCATGCGTATAATATTAATTTGACAGAAAATCCCAAGGATGCGTCTGGAAAACAACTGATGAATGATGTTATTGCAATGAAAACAACCGTCATAACCCAGCAGTTGTACAAGCAGTATGAACAAATGGAATCTATGCTGACGCGCTTTAAAACTCAGTTGGAAAAAGCAGTATTAACCAGTTCTATGGGGGCAGCAGGCGCAAAAACTGACGATGGTGATGATGGTGGTTCGTACCGTTCAAGTGATAAGTCTATTATTTTGTCTGGCGCAACTAATTGCTTGCAGGTGTGGTCAAACGGAACTGATGCGGCACTGGATTGTTTAGGCAGAAATGTTCAATTGATTATTACCGCAATAAATGCAGGCAATGCCACAGATGCACGCAAACAGTTGAAAAAAGAAATCGATGCATTAAAAACTATCTCTGCCGGTATAAAGGATAAAGAATATAACCCAGGCGAACATTGTGGTAAAGTCGAGAATGATGTAAAAGACAAAACCACTGTTATGAATTGCGCTTATGAATTAAACGGCAAAGTTATTTCTTTAAAGGAACAGAGAAAAAAAGAAGAAGCCGAATTACAGCGCCCAAGGTGGGGCAATTAAAATTTTTCCCCGACTTCGGGGATTTTTTTTCCATTTGTACGCATTTGCTGTTATAAAAATAACCGTCCTAATTACAGGACGGAAGGGAAAGTAGAAACTTTTATTGCGCACTATTTATGTTGTTTTAACTTCTTATCAACCCATTTCGCAATACCACGCTGGCGACCACCACCCCAACTGGACCAGCCACCTGTGTCAACAATACAGCCTGTACACATATCGGCAACATCTGAAAAGACGCGTCCGCGACCACCGCCACTGTGCGATGCAAATGGTATCACAGTCTTGCCAGACAGGTTGTTATTATGCAAAAAACTCTTTACAGGCTGGGACAGGTGATTTGCCCAGACGGGCGACCCCAGAAAGATAATGTCATATTCCGAAATCTGTGGCGTGGGGCCACTAAGGGCTGGGAATATGTTTTGCTCTACCTGTTGTGTTAATAACTCTTTGCGCGCTTTGTCGTCTTGTGGGTATGGTTGCGCAACCCTTATTCGATACATATCACCACCAGATGCGTCCGCAATCGCGCGCGCCACATCACCCGTATTGCCGTCCAGCATAGAAAAATACGCTATCAAAACACGTGGGGCTGTTGCGCTTTGTGCGCCAGTTGATGTAGGTTTATTGGGCGTGGCGGCAAATGCAAAACTTGCATACATCACAAGCGGTATATATAAAATTATCTTTTTTATCATATCTTTTTCCTGTGGGTATTCTCTCTGACCTCTGGCACGAATATAGTGCCATAAATTCACTATTAAAACCACAGGAACAAATGCCAGTTAAAAAACGCCCAGATGGGCGGTTATTTATTCTATATGCGCCAGATTATAACCATCTTCACTGGGGCCAAATATGCTATAACTGCCACGACCTATAAATCCCGCAAGACCGGCACCATGACGAAATAGATATACATTTTCTGTGTCCGCAACCATTGCATCTTGGTCAAGTGCCACACCATCATTATCAACTAAATTATGCATTTTACCCGTTTTTTCTTTGACCTTTTGACTTAGCAGATAATCTGTTGCAGGACAACGATAAACTAAATTCTCTGATTCTATTTTTTTATTTTCTTCTGCTACCCATTTAGCACATTCTTCTGGGGTTTTAACATTTTTCATACATAATTCATAGCCCCTTGGATAACTATCATCTTTTTCCATTTCACAATCTTCTGCTGTGTTACAGTTTTTTGTGGTATTTGTACCAACTTGATGTCCAATAACGACACAATTAGAAATATCGACATTCGCAAACGATACCGATGGCAATAGCAAAATTAGAGTTAGCAGTTTTTTCATTTTACATCCTTTGATTTATCACATTATAGCATATTTTATACCAAAAAAAACAACCGCCCAGATGGGCGTTTAATTCATTGTGTGGGGAATTCCTATCGTGTGCGTGGGGGCTTGCGAAACGGACACGATATGCCAAATATGTATCTGTAATCTGTACCACCCAGTGCGCGCGGACAATTTTTGTCAGTACACCCACACGATTTTTTCTGATTGTACTTGCACGAATATTTACGAATTGGTTCTGTCCATTCAATTTCATCGCGAATATAACGTGTGGCCGTATCAAAGAAATCATAAGCGGTGATATAATCCATACGGCCACGCTCGCGAATTAATGTTTGTCCGGGTGCCAATTTCTTTTCGATTACAAAATAATAAAACTGCTTGCCATGATATAAAAGCACACAGCCGTTTTCGTGATAATATTCACGAACTGCCTTTTCATTTCGTTTTGTTGTCATTGCATAAAGCATTTATAAGCCCTTTTCTTTTTGAAAATACAATAGCACAGGAATACAATTTTGCAACAAAAAACCGCCCATACGGGCGGGTGTAATAGGGAACTCGGTTCTTATATCATTAACTAGATTTATTCTGGCGACGACCTACTCTTCCGTGGCTTAAGCCAAAGTACCATCGGCGATACGGGGTTTCCCTGTCTGGTTCGGGATGGAACAGAGGGTGGCTCCCGCTCAATAATCACCAGAATAAATCCAGCTGAACATCATAATTTGATTCCAAGAATCAAGACTTAAACGTTCTCTTCAAGCATACCGTCTGACTTTCAAAAAGTCAAGACGATAAGATAAAAAGTCGATGGTTCGATTAGTACTGTTAAGCTAAATCCGTCACCGGACTTACACACACAGCCTATCAATGTCCTAGTCTAGAACTGAACTCATGGGGATATCTTATCTTGTGACCAGCTTCCCGCTTAGATGCTTTCAGCGGTTATCT
>JAFXFG010000002.1 GCA_017520675.1 Alphaproteobacteria bacterium | reverse complement strand
TGGTCTATCTAAAGCGAATGGGGGTGGCTCATGTAGCGTTTGTACACTACGCCACCCCCATTCACTTTATCTAAACCATTCTATTTAATTTTAACCCCTGCAAGGGGTTGGGTAGGGCTCATGTAGCGTTTGTACACTACGCCACCCCCATTCACTTTATCTAAATCATCATAATTAATTTTATTGCAAAGCAGGGTGAAAAATAAGTTTATGTGGGGCGGATTTTTTTTATGAAATATTTGCAAATAGACTGATTTTATCGTAAAATGTAGTCTGTTATGAAGTTTAAAAAAGTTTGTAAGGTTTTGTTGAATATATTTTTTTGGGGATTTGTTGTCGCAATTGCAACTGTTGCGGCACTGGTTTTGATTTATGGTAATGATTTGCCAGATTATAAAAAACTTGCAACATATGCGCCACCTGTTGCAACACGCTTGTATGCATCTGATGGTTCGTTGTTGATTGAATACGCCGAAGAGCGCAGGGTTTTTATTGATTATGATGATATGCCGCAACAATTAGTTAATGCCTTTATCGCGGCAGAAGATCAGAATTTTTGGACACATCCAGGAATTGATGTTCAGGGAATTTTGCGCGCAGTGGTGAATAATACGGCGCGTATGTTTGGGGTTAATGCGCCTTTGTCAGGGGCGTCAACTATAACACAGCAGGTTGCTAAGAATTTCTTTTTGTCGTCAGAACGCACAATTGCTAGGAAAATTAAAGAGGCAATTTTAGCATTGCGATTGGAAAGAAGTTTCTCGAAAGAGCATATATTGACATTATATTTGAATCAAATATTTTTGGGGGCGCGTGCCTATGGTGTGGGCTCGGCTGCGTTGATGTATTTTAATAAACCTGTGTCAGAATTGTCTTTGGCAGAATGTGCGTTTTTGGCTTCGTTACCCAAGGCACCGAATAACAGAAATCGCGCAATTGAACGCAGAAATTATGTCTTGCGTCGTATGGTAGAAGAGGGATTTATTACGCAAAATCAAGCAGATGTGGCTGCGGCAGAAGAACTGAATATAAATAGTGGTTTTACAGCACAGATGCAAGATGAATTTCAGTACTTTGCAGAAGATGTGCGCAGGCAATTATTGAATAGTCTGGGACGTGAAGTTCTGTATAATCAGGGGTTATATATTAAAACAACTATTGTGCCAGAATTGCAAATTGCAGCAACAAATGCATTGGCCAAGGAATTAGACGCATTTAATCAAAATTGTGATGATAAATTGCAGGGGGCGATTATTGCAATGAATCCACATACTGGACGAATATTGGCCATGGTTGGTGGGCGATCGTTTAAGGAAAGTTCTTTTAATCGTGCGACGCAGGCATATAGGCAAATTGGTTCAACAATAAAGCCGTTTGTGTATCTGGCGGCTTTGGAACGTGGATGGTCGCCACAAAAAATGATTCTGGATGCGCCAATTGTTGGATGGCGCGAAGATGATACTTTATGGAAGCCTGAGAATTATGATAAAAAATTCTTGGGGGATGTGCCGTTGCGATTGTCTTTGGAAACATCAAGAAATGTTCCAACAGTCAGATTGGTTGAACAAATTGGAACGCAAAATGCAATTGAGGTCGCACAAAGATTTGGGGTCTATCCACAGTTTATGCCAAATATGAATCTGTCTATGGCGTTGGGATCGGGTGAAACAACACTGGAAAAATTGGTGCTGGGGTATTCTGCGTTTGTTAATGGTGGACATGCAATAAAGCCAAAGTTGGTGGACTATATCGAGGATAGGTATGGACGCGTTTTAGATGGACAGCCGGTGGAAATTATAGACTGGCAAGATGGTATGCAACCTGTCCAGATGGATAATCAAAATAGTGTGCTGTCGGATTCACAAAGTCTGTATCAGATGGTGTCTATATTGCAAGGGGCGGTCGAACGCGGGACAGGTAAGCAGGCAAGGGTGGCTGGACATACAATCGCAGGAAAAACAGGAACAACAAATGATGTAAAGGATGTTTGGTTCGTTGGTTTTACCAAGGACCTGATTGCTGGGGTGTATTTGGGATTTGATACACCAAAACCCCTTGGGAAGGGGGCGGGGTCGCATATGGCGGCGCGTGTGTTTGCAGACTTTATGAAGGAAGCATTGAAGAACGAGAAGAATCAACCGTTCCCAGTTCCTAATGGATTGACTTTTATGCGTGTTAATAGACGAAGTGGTGCAGCCGCCATAGATGACCCAGATGGTATAATTATTCAAGAAGTTTTTAAGGCAGGACAAAAACCAAATCCTGCGCCACAGGTAAAACAAATAGAATCAAAAACAGTTGTTGGTGGGGTGTTTTAATGAAAAAAATAATTTTAGTTGCTTTGATTGTTGCCAGTTTCTTTGCGTGTGAAAAAATAAAAACATCTGCGGTTTGCGGAAGTTATGATGTGGCAATGCGATATGTCGCAGATGGTGAAAAATTATCTGTGCGTATAAATGGTGAAAGGGTCTTGCTGGATTTAGTACCGTCTGCGTCAGGTGCAAAATATGATGGTATTTTGAAAAATGGTGATAAATTGACTTTGTGGGGAAAGGGGGATAATTGGACAATGCTGATTAATGATGGACAGGCGATTGTTTGTGAATAATAATTTAGATTACTGTTTGTTTAATTGACTTTTTGTGATAAAATGCGTGTGAAAGGAAGAAAAAAGGATTTCTGATGCTGACAAGTTATTTTTTGGAATTGGGTTGGTCGTTTTTTGCAAGTGGTTGGATGCAGTTCGCCGCGGCGTTCTTTGTTGCGTTCTTGATAATGCTGGGGTGTGGCAGGGGATTTATAAATGCAATGCGGGCAATGCAAAAAAAAGGACAACCAATTAGTGAAAATGTACCACAGGCACATCAGAAGAAACAGGGTACGCCAACAATGGGGGGAATTTTAATTGTTTTGGCAATTTTAGTCGGCAGTGTCTTGTTTATGCCAATCAGAAATTCAGCAGCGTGGATTGCATTGGCTGCGCTGGTTATGTTTGGGGTATTGGGATTTGTTGATGATTATAAAAAAGTAACTTCGCAATCAAAAAAGGCCGCAAATGGTTTGTCGCCTTTGACAAGGCTGGTGATAGAGGGAGTGTTCGTTGTTGTCTTGGCATATATGATTAATAAAACTATGCCACCGTACATACCAGAGTATTCTTTGGCAATTGGTGCGGGGATTATATTGCCGTTAGGGGTGTGGTATTATGTCTTTTCTTATTTTGTGATTTGTGGCAGTGCAAATGCAACAAATATCACAGATGGTTTGGATGGTATGTTGGCTAAGTTATATATGCCGGTCTTGGTTGTTTTGATTGTCGCATTGTATGGTGCAACGCGTATCGGTTTTATGGATACTGTTATGTTCCTGCCTGAGGCAAGTGGGCTGTATGCGGTATTAGGTGCAGCACTGGGGGGAGTGCTGGGGTTCTTGTGGTATAATGCAAAGCCTGCATCAATATTTATGGGGGATGTTGGTTCGTTGGCACTGGGGGGATTTATGGGAACTGTTGCAATGCTGTTGAAGTCGGAATTGGTTATGGGGGTTGCAGCGGGTATGATGGTGCTGATTTTGTTGTCTTCGTTTATGCAGACAATGTATTTCAAGATAACTAGGAAAATTTCGGGCGAAGGTAAACGTATATTTAAGTGCGCGCCTTTGCACCATCATTTTGAAGAATTAGGTTGGCCAGAAACAAAAATAGTCGAAAGATTTTTTATTGTGTCGATATTGTTTTCTGGGTTGGCACTGGTGTTCTTGAAGTTTGCATAAAGAAAGTCTGAAATGTTTGGAATCGTTCGTACAGAAGAAAGTAGATTGACCAGTTGGCTGTTTGAAGTAGACAGACCTTTGTTGCTGTGCGTGTTGTTGATGATGCTGTTGTCGCTGGTGTTTTCTGTGTCTGCGGGGTCTGTTGCAGCAGAACGAATTAATCAACCCTGGTCTTTTTTCTTTATTAAGGCTTTGCCGTTCTATGGATTGGGGCTGGGGGTGTTGTTGTTTGCGAGTTTTCTTAGCAAAAAGTGGGTACTAGGATTGGCAGGATTGAACTTGGCGCTGGGGTTGCTGTTGTTGCCAATAACGGTTATTGCACCAAATTTTATTAATGGTTCTGCTAGGTTCGTATCGTTGGGTGGATTTAATATTATGCCGGCTGATATTATGAAACCTGGGTTCGTTGTGATGACTGCTTTTTTTCTGAGTAAGATGAAGGAAAAATATGGCGATAATATCTTCTTGAATAAAGATGCTTTTCGTTTTGATACTTGGTTGAGTTGGTGGTATTATTTGTTATTGTTTATACCTGTGTTATTGGTGGTTTTTAAGCATCCTGATTTTGGTACAGCGATATTGTATTTGGCGGTGTTGACGATAATGTTGTTCGTGGCGGGGTTGCCATGGATTTTTGTGCCTGTGTTTGGTGTCGGGGCACTGACTATGTTGGGGGTTGCGTTTATGACAATGCCGCATGTGCACAAAAGATTTATTGCCTTTTTTACTGGCGATGGAGGGATGATGCAGGTAAATAAGTCGGTGGACACGCTAAGAAATGGCGGTTTGTTAGGGGCGGGGGATGATTCCTTTGTAAAGCAGGGGTTGCCGGATGCGCATACAGATTTTATTTTTGCAGTTATAGTAGAGGATTTGGGGGCGTTGGTTGGCTGTGTGTTGCTGTTCACTTTGTTTTATGTGCTGAAACGATTAATCGTTAGTGCAACAAAGGCCAAGGATTTGTTTGTTTTGTATGCAATCGGTGGAACTGCGGCTTTGTTCGGTGTGCAGGTTTGTATAAATATGATGACAACATTGGGATTGTTCCCACCAAAAGGTATGACTTTGCCATTTATTTCTTATGGGGGCAGTTCATTATTGTCTTATTGTGTGTTGTTCGGTTTTGTTTTGGCATTAATTCGTGAAGATAAATGGAAAAAGATGGGGGATTAGATATGAAAATATGGATTGCAACAGGTGGAACAGGCGGACATGTGTTTCCGGCACTTAGTGTAGCGGAAGAATTAGTTAAGCGCGGAAATAAAGTCGTTATTTCTTGTGATGGACGCGTTAGAGAAATGGTTAAGAAAAATGCACCAAAGGGCGCAAGAATCGTTCATGTGTGGGCGTCTGGGGTTGGTGCAAAGTCTAAAATTAAACAGATTTGGGCGCTTAGTAAGATTGGCGTGTCAGCACTTGCATTGATTCTGCGGTTCTTAATAGATAGACCAAATAGAGTCGTTGCGTTTGGGGGGTATGCATCTGTGCCGGCAGTGTTCGCAGCGCATATATGGAAAATACCAACATTCTTGCATGAACAAAATGCTGCAATTGGGCGCGCTAATAAGTTTGTAATGCGGTGGGTGCGAACACTGATGACCAGTTTCCCAACTGTGGCCGGTATATCAAATGCAAATACGCGGGTTGTTTATACGGGATTGCCTGTGCGACACGACTTTCTTGGGGTTGCAGGGGCACCTTTGATGGGAAATGCAAAATTGTTGGTTACTGGTGGGTCGTTGGGGGCACAGATACTGGACGATGTTGTGCCGCAGGCAATTGTTGCAATGAAAAATAAAAAACTGTTCGTTACGCATCAGACCAGACCAGAAAATGTAGAGAAATTACAGCGATTTTATGCAAATAATAAAATTCGCGCAAATGTGTTGTCTTTTATTCATAATATGGCTGATACAATTGTAGAGGCGGACTTGGTTATCGGCAGAAGTGGGGCAAGTACAGTTGTGGAATTACAGACTGTGGGCCGTCCTGCGATTTTGGTGCCGTTGAATATTAATCCTGATCAGGCGGCAAATGCAGAAAGTTTTGCGAAAAATGGTGGCGGTTTCGCCATAGAGCAAAGTAAATTTACGGCAAAATGGTTGACTGCGACATTGAATGATTTATTCGACAATCCTGTGCGGTTGGAAAAAATGGCGCAAAAGGCAAGGGTTGTTAATAATGCTGTAAGTTTAATTGCAGATGAAATCTTGAAATAAATGTTGTTTTGACTGTTGATATAGTCGGTGATAATGCAACATATAAATGGGAACATATTGACCGCGCAGAAACTGAAAATTCTGAGCAAAGTGAATGAATTTAGTCTTTGGGAATAAAAGTTTGTGGAAATATTGAAAATAATAGTGTATATTTCTTGTGCCTGATAAAAAAGGTAGTGCAGACAAAGCATAAATAATAAGGACTTTTTTTAGGCCCTGAACCAACATCCCTGATGCATTGTTTGTATTGAAAAAAAAACACCGGTTTTGCCGGTGTTTTTTATTTGGTGTTCGTTTTGGGTAAAAGACTTTGTACCGCCAATGGAAAATCATGTGATTTTGCTAAATATGAACCACTGACCAGTAAGTCTGCGCCAGATGACCAGCATAGGGGGGCGGTCTTGTCATTAATGCCACCGTCAACGGAAATAGTGAACTTTAATCCGTATTTCTTGCGTGCAGCAGCAAGTGCAGATATCTTGTGTATTGCAATCGGGTCAAATGTTTGCCCAGATGCACCAGGTGGAACAGACATTATCATTACTTCGTCAATGTCTTTGATTATGGTCTTTAATAATGATACAGATGAATCAGGATGCAGAGCAATCCCAACACGACGACCCGCAGCACGAACCAGTTTTATCGCGTTACGCAGGCCAGAGGTGTTCGTTGATAGTATTATTGTGTCTGCGCCCGCTGCAATCGCATCAGATGCCCAAACAGATGGGCTTTCTGTCATTAAATGCACATGCAGGTGTGCATTTGTTTGACTGCGTATTTGTTTTAATTCAGATATGCTGCCGGCAATTCGGTCTACATAAAATCCGTCCATAATGTCAACATGTATCATCGATATGCTGCCTGATTTAAATAGAGCATATGTTTCAGGATTACGCATATCAAAAGATAGGGTGCTGGGTAATATGGGAATGAAGCGTGGTTTCTTTTTAGGACGCGTCTTGAATAGGCGTCTTATAAAATTAGAATAGCGGTTTATTTTGTTGTGGTTGGCAATATATTTTTCGCGATGTGGTGATTCACACCGCCATATATAGTCTGATAAGGCGCGTACAGTCGCATCAGAAGATAAGGTTTCGGTAATGGTTGCAAAAGTGTTTTCAATAAAATCACGAAGACCTTCGATACTAGCGCCACCGCCAGTTAATATAATCTTGGTGGGTTTGTATTTCTTGAAGGAATCATGACTTTGGTCTTTGATTTTAGATACAATGTCAATCAATATCGGCAGGACTATGTCGTTTATATCGCCCCTGGAAAAATCATAGGCTGTGTCCGCAGGGGTAAATCGGTCCATTTCTTTGGGAATTAATGATGATACATTATGCTTTATATTGTTGGCAGATTCGGTCGGTATTTTTAGCGTATCGCATATCGCATTTGTTATGTTGGTGCCGCCAAGTTGTATCTTGGTATGCCAGACAGGACCGCGATCTGTCCATATAGATGCACTGGTGTATTCGGCGCCAAAATCAATGAACATTGTTGTTTGCTTGGCCTGGCGGTAAATGTTGTTTTGTATGTACTGCGGATCAAAAAAAGCAATTGGTTGAATATGTGCATTGCGCATTAAATCATGTGTCCTGCTGATTCCTGATTCTGAATAAAATATAGAACTAAACGCAGATAATAATTGTAAATCAGTATGATTTATTGGGGTTAGCATATTTCTTGATGATGGGGTGTCGTATCGCAAGGGGATTATATGCAAAGGAAAAAAATTTTCTGGTGTGGTTATCTTGGATATTTGATTGCGTATATCAGATAGGGTTATGCGATGCTCGCCCCCCCAGACGGTGTTTTGTATCGATATGTTAAATTTGGATGGGCCAAGATTGCCAGTTATATAAGCACTGTCAAAATGTGTGCCAAGTTGATGTTCTAGTTCGTCAATTACGGATTTAATCGCAAAAACTGTGTCGGGACTGTCTGTGGTAAAAAAAGCAGACCTGTCAATGTGGCCATTGTTTATATGGTGCGCAATACCACGAACACCATATGTGCCAATGTCAAGGCATAAAAAAGATGACGATATTAGGTTCATTATTTCGTTTTATTTTACCAAAATTCTTGAAGAATCACGCATGTCAATAATCGTTAAATCCTTGTCAAGAAGTTTGTAGTTGTTTTGTAATGAAATAACAGTGTTAATCGCAGTTGTATAATCCACTTCGGGTAACATAATGGTGATGCCTGTTATGGTGTGGATGTTCCAACGGCGATTCTCAATCCATTCAATGTAATCAAGATAACCAAGTAATTTGTGTGCCTGTTTCGTTATGTCGGATATGTCGTTTGGTAATTCACCGCGAAATACAACATTGCCAATGTTGCGTGTTTCGGTTGGCTGTTTTACCAAATCGCCATTTGCAGATAGTGGATAATATACTGTCCCGTCTGTCCATAGGGCAACAGCCTGATGCATTGAAACCTTGATAGATAGATTGCCATTCGGCATACGGCGTACAGATGATTTAGAAACAGTTGGCACAGACAGAATTTGATTGTTTATATCGGCAAGTTTTATGGTCTTAATCGTTGCACCAGATGGTATAGATATTGCCTTGGTAATGGCGGAAAAATTCTTGTCCTTGGTGTCGGATATTATCGTTTTGCTGTGAATGTTGGATACGGGTCCACGACCGGAAAATGTCGTAATCGTGCGTACAGAAAAATATATCGCCAGTATAATGGCAAAACTAAAACTTAACCAAAAATAGACCGTTTGTTTCATACAGGCAATTATATCATATTTTTTTCATATAGTCATTTTTTATTTGGTTTTTTTATTTTTTGCCAAAGTGTTTCTTTAATATGTCATAAGCCGCAGAAATGCGCGCAAATTCGGTTGCTGCATTTTTCTTGTCGGTGGCGGTGTCGGGGTGGTATTTCTTGGCCAGGGTACGATATTTTGTGCCGACTTCGCGCCAGGTGGCATAAATGCCAAGTTCAAATACTTTTAATGCAGTTGTTACATTGGTTGGTAATTTGCTTTTTGCGGGCATCTTGTCAAATTTACTGCGACCAGTGATAAAGTCGTTCAAAAATTTTGTGTAATCTGTGGCGTCTTGGGCACTGGATTTCGCGTCTTTTAATGGTTCGCCAAATGTTTGACGTTCCCAGTCGGCTTCGATTTCTTCGGGGGACATATCTGCGTAATAATTCCAATTCTTGTTGTATTCAGCAGCATGTTCTTGGCAGAAAAACCAATAGTCTTTTAATTCACGTGATTTGGGGGCACGACATGTGCCAGCCTTGGTGCAACCAGGTTTGTCGCATTTTTTTATCATTATTGTTGTCCTTTGTTTCGTGCCAATGGATGATGATTGGTGATGGTTTCTTGCAGTTTTTCAGGCAGGATGTGTGTGTAGATTTGTGTTGTAGAAATATCTTCGTGCCCCAGCATGGTTTGTATCGCACGTAAATTCGCACCACCAGATAATAAATGCGATGCAAATGAATGGCGCAAGACATGTGGACTGACGCGTGTTGGCGATATGCCAGATAATACAGCGCATTTTTTTAGTATCTTGAAAAAGCCATCGCGTGTTATGTGGCCAGTCTTGCCGTTGCTGGGGAATACATATTTCGATTCGTTTTGTGAATCACGAATTCGTAACCATTTATCAAGCGCATCCATCGCAGATTGATGCATAGGAACAAGACGTTCTTTGGCACCTTTGCCATGTATTAATAGTTTGTCGCCTAAAATAGCCGTCATTGGCAATTCGCATAGTTCAGATACACGCAGACCAGATGCATATAACAGTTCAATCATTGCGCGTAGACGGGTAGAGGTCTTGATGTCGCCTGCGCTGGATATTAATAATTCAATTTCATCAATGGTTAGAAATTTTGGTAATGTGCGTTCTGGCTTTGGTAATTCTAGGTTGGTCGTGGGATTAGTGTTTATTATTTTTTCAAGTATTAAAAATTTATAAAAACCACGCAATGCAGATGCCTTGCGAGAAATAGAAGAAGGTTTGTCTGATAATGAGGATAGGTATTCTTGCAGGCTGTCTGCGGTCGCGTTAATCAAACCGCCAGATATTGCATTGTTTGCCAGTCTAAGGTCGCTTTCGTAACTGGATAGTGTTTTGGTGCTGCGACCCTTTTCTGCTGATAAGGCTTCTAGGAATATGTCTATGTAATTCATGGATATACTATTATCTCGGTTAAGTGTTGGGGTGTCGAAAATGATATGAACATTAGGGCGATAATCGATATTATCAATAACCATATGAAGATTTTTTTAAAGTTTGTGCCTTGACGTTTCTTGGATGGCATTTCTTGGTCCTTTGGTTAAAACAGAATGGGTTATATTGTGTCAAAACTGGTGATAAATATGCCAGAACCAGCGATAATAATAAGTGGTGGGGCAATTATCGATAATACCGCAGGAAGTGCACCAGTTGTCCCCAATGCGTTAAATAAATTAGTTAAGAAATATACACCAAAGCAGGTTATTATCCCAAGACTAAATTTTATACCAAATGAATAATTGCGGCGTTGTTTTGTCTGGGAAAAGGCAATCCCAAGTAAGGCCATGGATATCATGGTCAAAGGTAAAAATAGTAGTGTCCATAACTGTACACGATGGGCGCGAACCGGTACACCAATCGATTCCATGCGTTTTATGAAATCTGGCAGTTGCCAAAATGAAATGCGATCCGGTTGTAGATAACGGTCAAGTACAGTTTGGGGGGTTAGTAATGTTGATAGTTGCCAATCAGATTGCTGTATCGTATCGTCAGATGACCAAACTGTTGCGTCTGTGGCAGATAGACCATTGTCTGAGAGTTTTACAGAATCTGCATTTATGCGTGTCTGTAATTTAAAGTTCTGGTCTTGGACATATATTGTCGTGTCATCAAAGATTAAGTCGTTGCCCGATTTGTGCATTGATTTTGCGTTCAGGGTTATATAACCGTTTGTCGATGATTCACGTAACCATATCTTGTTGTCGATGAGTTGTAATTGTTCAGCACTTAAATCGTCAGAACTGACCATTACGGAATATGGATTGATTACAGTTGTAGCAAATAGGCCAATTAAAAATGCACCAATTAAAAATGGACGGGTCGATTGAAATGGCGATAAACCCGCACTGGCAATAATAATGTTTTCACTGGATTTTGTCAGGTTGTATGATGTTAATAGTGTGCCCATAAATACAGCCAATGGTAAAAACATTGGAACGTATTCAAGTAATCTTATCCATGAATCATATAGGGCATGAATCGCAGTTGGATTAGATGGCAGGCGTTCTACAAATGTAACTGCAAATATAACACCGCATACAATCAGCATAACAAGACCAACGCCAGAAAAAAATCGGCGTAATAAAAAACGTGATAAGATATTTTGCCTAAACATAATTATGTATAGTATACAGTGTAAATTTGATAATTGCAAAATTAAAATGATTGCTTATAATTCGTCAGATAAAAATAGGATGTAAAATGGAAAAAAAACCAATTTCAAGGGCTGGATTTGATGGCCTGATTAAAGAATTAAAAGACTTGAAAGAAGTGCAAAGACCAGAGATTTTAAAGACTGTGCAGTGGGCGCGGTCTTTGGGGGATTTGTCAGAAAATGCAGATTATAGTGCTGCAAAGGAAAAACAACGTCAAATAGATAATCGTATCAGGTTTATTGAAAATATTATAGAAAATGCGTCTGTTATTGATATCGATTCGTTAAGTGGTAATCGGGTTGTCTTTGGTGCGCGTGTTCTGGTCGAAGATGAAGATGGTAATAAAATGCAATGCAGAATTTTGTCAGATATTGAATCTGATGGGAAAACAGTTATATCTTGTACTTCGCCGGTTGGACGGGCAATGATTGGTAAATGTGTTGGCGATACATGTGTTGTAAAGTTACCATCTGGTGAAAAAGAATATGAAATATTAGAGGTTAGTTTTAAAAATTAAACCATGAAAAAAAGGAAAGGAAAATGTCTGTACGGGTTTTGCCTGATTTCTTAATCAATCAAATTGCAGCAGGTGAGGTGGTTGAAAAACCTGCTAGTGTGGTTAAGGAATTGGTCGAAAATGCATTAGATGCCGGGGCAGACCATATTGTGATAGATGTTGTTGATGGTGGACGAACATTGATTTCTGTTATCGATAATGGTGGGGGAATGACGCGTGATGATTTGGCGCGTGCAATTACAAGACATGCAACATCAAAGTTGCCAGATGATGATTTGCTGAATATAAATTTTATGGGTTTTCGTGGTGAAGCGTTGCCGTCAATTGCATCGGTGTCAGATATGACGATTGATACCTGTAATGGTTTGGATGAAAATGGATGGCAAATTGACTGCAATACGCATGAAATCCGACCTTCGGACTGGCAGGCGGGTACAAGAATCAGGGTTAATAATTTGTTTGCAAAGACACCTGCACGATTAAAGTTTTTGCGTGGGGATAGGGCAGAAATGATGTCGGTGTTAGAGGTGGTAAAAAGGCTGGCCATGGCACGACCAGATGTTGGTTTTGTCTTGAATAATAAGTGGTTCTTTCCAAAAAATGAAGATTTATTAAGCCGTATTGAATCTGTTATGGGACAAGATGTTGCAGGGCGTATGCTGGATTTAGATGTTGCGTCTGGTTCAACAGTGGGACTGCGATTGTCGGGTTTTGTGTCAGAGCCGACATTGCGGCGTGCATCAAGTGTTGATCAATATTTATTTGTAAATGGGCGACCGGTTAAGGATAAGGTTTTGGTTGGGGCCTTGCGCGCGGCATATATGGATGTTATGCATGCACGTGAATTCCCGCTGTGCGCATTATATCTTAGTTTGCCAACAAATGCGGTTGATGTAAATGTGTCGCCTGCAAAAACAGAAGTGCATTTCTTGGAGCCAACACATGTAAGGTCTTTTATAATAAAATCTTTGCGGGACAGATTGGCAAAAACAATGGTGCCACAGGTCGAAAAAAGTCAATTTGTTCCACGGCCGATGGTGTTAGAACAAGTAAGTGCGCCACAACGTTTTAATTTTGGTATCAAGACGGATTCTTTTAAAGTTGCAGATAAGCCAATAGCACGTGAATTTGGAAATTTTCAAGATATAAGACCAATTGTTCGTCAGGATGCACCTGCGCAACAATCTGTTCAAACCTTTGACCCGCCGTTGGGGCGTGTTGTAGGTCAAATTGGAAATAAATATATTATCGCATATAAAGATGATAATATGGTGGTTGTTGACCAGCATGCCGCACATGAAAGAATTACATATGAAAAGTTGCGTACACATAAAATAAAGACTCAGCCGTTGTTGGCACCAATAGTTATTGATTTGCGTGAAGAAGATGTTGTGGCAGTTATGACGGTTGTGGATGAGTTAAAGCAATCTGGATTAGTCTTGGATGCGTTTGGTGAAAATGCAATTGCTATATTTGAAAAGCCTGCTGATTGGGATTTAGATTGGGAACAGGTTTTGCGCAGTGTTGCAGACGAGGTGCGTGAAAATGGGCATTCTTCACAGTTAAATGAAAGGCTGCATTTGAAATTGGCAAATTGGGCATGTCATCATTCTGTGCGTGCAGGACAGAAATTAGATATGTTGCAGATGGACACATTGTTGCGTGATATAGAAAAAACAGAACGCGCAGGTCAATGTAATCATGGACGACCGGTGTATAAGTTTATTTCGTTGTCTGAAATGGATACTTGGTTCGAGAGGTTGTAAAAAAGTTGTATTTTCTCTTTACAATACTGGGTTTTTTTACTACTGTTCAATTATTAAATAAGGAGATTTTATATGGAACAAACAGCAGAAGTCGTAAATACAGTAGTTCAAACGGGGACAACATCACAACCGCAAAATGGTTTTTGGGGAATGGTTTTGTATTGTGTTGTCGTTTTCGCGATAATTTATTTCTTGATGGTCAGACCAAATAAAAAACGTATGGCAGAATATCAGAAGATGTTGAATTCTTTGAAGGAAGGTAATCGTGTTATGGCTGCTGGTATTTATGGTACTGTAAAAAAGGTTAATGAAAAAACAATCGAATTGGAAGTTGCCAAAGGGGTTGTTATTGAAGTAAATAAAAATGCGGTCGCGTCCGTAGAAGAATAAAAGAAAGGGTAGATAGGTATGTTTAAAAAGTTGGCTGTTGTTTTTGTTGCAGCATTTTGTGTTTTGTTGGCAGTGCCAACGATGTCGCCAAAATTGGCGCCGTATTTTCCGTCTTGGATTGAGCCTGTGCCATTGGGACTTGATTTAAAGGGTGGCGCGCAGTTGTTGTTGGAAGTTGATACGGATACTATGTTCCAAGAAAAAACAGAACAATTGTATGAAGATACGCGTAGTGCACTGATAGACAGAGAAAAGGGGGTTATTCGTTTTTCGGGGTTGCGTAATAGTGATGGTGTTGTGTCTTTTGTTGTGCGTGATGAAAATCAGGTTTCTGATGCAAAGGGGCGCTTGAAAAGGGTGCTGGGTAATACTGTTGATATAACATCGGATGATAAGACGGTTTCTTTGTCTTATTCAGATGCGCAAAAACAAGAAATGGTAAAGGATGCTTTGGCGCGTAGTATCGAAATTGTTCGTCGTCGTATCGATGCGCTGGGGACAAAAGAACCTTCGATTCAAAGTCAGGGCGGGAAATATATCTTGGTGCAATTGCCAGGTGTTGATAATCCTGAAAGAATCAAGGAGTTGATTGGGCAGACTGCAAAAATGACTTTCCATTTGGTTAATGAGAATGTATCGCCAGAACAAATGGCATCGGGACGCGCGCCAAATGGTACAGAATTTTTGCCGTATATGGATATGCCTTGGCAGACAGTGCCTGTGTATTCAAGGGTTGAAGTGTCTGGGGAATCGTTAAAGGATTCACAGGCGGATTTTGATCAGAACAATATGCCGGTTGTGTCAACTGTGTTTGATGCAACAGGGGCCAGAAAGTTTGCAAAACTTACCACAGAACACGTGAACGAAAGATTTGCAATTGTTTTGGATGGCAAGGTTTTGTCTGCACCGGTTATTCGTGAACCGATTCCAGGTGGACGTGGTCAGATTTCTGGGGGCTTTGGTTTGCAAGAGGCAAAGGATTTAGCGGTTCTGTTGCGTAGTGGTGCGTTGCCTGCGCCATTGCAGGTTATCGAAGAACGTACTGTTGGGGCAGGACTGGGGGCGGATACAATCGCAGGTGGAAAGCTGGGCGCCATTGTTGGGGTAATGTTTATTTTCTTGTTCTTGTTCATCGTTTATCGTGGCTTTGGTGTGATTGCAGGAATATCTTTGATGGTTAATTTGGGTATGATTGTTGGATTAACCGCATTGTTTGGTGCAACACTGACTTTGCCGGGTATTGCGGGTATTGTTTTGACATTAGGTATGGCGGTGGACGCAAATGTTTTGCCGTTTGAGCGTATACGCGATGAAGTTCGCTTGGGTACGCCGTCCTTGCGTGCGGTTAATTTGGGATTTGATAAAGCAATGAAAGCGGTGCTGGACGGAAATTTAACTACACTGATTTGTGGATTGGTGCTGTTCCAGTTCGGCGCTGGTCCAATTCGTGGATTTGCGGTAACCTTGTCAATCGGTATTTTGACAACATTGTTCACTTGTGTTTGGTTGACAAAGGTTTTGGTAGATTGGTATATGAATGGTAAGAATAAAAAAATCGGCTTTGTCGGTGGTAAAAAATAAAAGTGCAAAGGGGTAGTATTATGAAATTGCAGGTTATGAAATATCGCAAAATATCTTATTTTGTTTCTGGATTATTTATTTTGTTGTCTGTGTTATCCTTGCTGGTGCGTGGATTAAATTATGGAATTGACTTTTCTGGTGGTATCGCCATGGAAGTTAAACCAATAGTTCAGAATTATGGTGTTGAACAAATGAGAGAGGCATTGAATCAGTTTAATCCAGAATTGCAAACGGTTGATGGTAATTCTGTGTTGATTAGATTGGGGTTGCCAAAGGGGGCGACGGATGCAACACAAAATGAACGTGTGGCAGAAATAAAAAATATCTTGGGCGATAATGTTGAATATACTCAGGTGCAAGTCGTTGGACCAAAAATTGGTGGCGAATTGGTTCGTGGTGGTATTTTGGCGATTTTGTTCGCGTTCGTTATGATGGCAATATATGTCTGGATTCGATATAAAGGTGGTTATGCAATCGGTGCATTTGTATCATTATTTTTGGACTTTGTGTTGATGTTTGGATTCTTTTCAATCACAGGACTGGAATTTAATCAGACTGCTATTGCTGTTATCTTGACTGGTATTGGTTATTCAATTAATGACAAGATTGTGAACTATGACAGAATTGATGAAAATGTGAAAAAATATCACAAGATGCCAATGGGGGACCTTATCGATTTGTCAGTCAATGAAATGTTGCGTCGTACAATGTTGACCAGTGTTTCAACACTGTTGGCGATGTTTGGGTTGTCTTTGTTTGGTGGACAGGTTTTGCGCGAATTTGCATATGCAATGGGATTCAGTGTAATTATGGGGACTTTTACAAGTATTTATATCTCGAATATTATGTTGTATCACTTTAATTTGCGTGATTCTGATAATAAATAAAAAAATAAGGTGTCAAGGCAGGAGGGATTTTTAATGAAAATAATTTTAGCATTTTTATATTCTTTTCTGTTATTGACACCTGTTTTTGCAGCTGATTTGTTCTTTAAGGATGAACCAATCCAAGATGGATTGCCTGTATTTGAATTGTCCCAAACCTTTGCAAATATTTATGAGAAGTTAGATGAGGTAAATTGGGCTGGGAAAAATCTTAATATTGCAATTGAAAGTCTTGAAAAATTAAACAAGGATGCACATATTGCTGCAACAGACGATAGGGTGGTCTTGGTATGGAAGGATGCCGTCGTTGGAAATTTTCCGCGTCCAGAACCAAAAGATTGGAATGGTTTTGGTGAAATTACAACTGCATTGATTTTAAAAATGCGTGAAAATGATATGGCATTGAAAAAAATGTCTAAAAATGAAATCTATGCATATGTCGTGAATGTATTAGTGCGCGGAATTGATGAAAATGGTCGTTATGTTTTGGATCCGCAGGCTGAAATAAATGAAGATGGCAGAATTTTGACAAGTTTGGGGCTGGAAGGTTTTCGTGATGAACGGGGAAATTTTCGTATAAGAAATATTTATAAGGCCTCGCCTGCAGATACGGCGGGATTGAGTGCGGGTGATTTAATTATTCAGATTAATGGCGTAGATGTTCGTGATATGGATGATGTTGAATTATCCAGAGTCTTGATTGGTTTTAATTCTGGAACCGCTAAGATGAAGGTGTTGACCCCATTTGGAGAAAAAAGCGTGGTCCTGCGACGCGCAACAGTGGTTTCAACTGATGTAGATATTGTCTATCGTGATGATGATGCGTGGGGCGGGTTGTTGGAAATTGTCGTTCATAAATTGTCTGATGCAGCGGTTGATATTGTTAACGAGGCCTTGGCACGATATCCAAATGTTTCTGGGATTGTACTAGATTTGCGGGCGGCAACCGGTGATGATGAAAAAGCAACGGCAAGATTTGCGGGTATGTTTGTGGGAAGTGTCCCTGTTATGCGTATTGTAGAAACCGCAATGGACGAGGTTGAAGTTGTTCCATCAGGACAGGCAATTACAGATAAACCGATGGTTGTGCTGATGTCTGATATGACACGCGGTACGGCAGAGGCTTTGACTGCAACAATATATGAAAATGGACGTGGGGTTCTGATTGGTACACCAACAGCAGGAAATGCGCGTATTGCAACACAGATAAAATTGAAAAATGGTGCAATGTTAGAATTGTTGAATAAATCAGTTAAGTCTGGGCTGGGAAGAAAAATTGATGGACGTGGTGTCTTTCCGTTAGTTTGTTTGTCTAATATAAGAACTAAACAGCAACAAAATGCATTCTTTTTGAATGTTGTTAATAATGATTTTCAGGCACGTGATTTTAATAAAGAACCAGCTGTAAAAGTTGCAGATGTCAGACGCGGGTGTCCTGTGATAACAAGCGGAACTGATGAAGATGCAATCGCAATGGCGGTGGCTGTTAAGGTCTTGACAGATGCCAAGGTTTATGATGGATTGTTAGTTAAATAATGGAGAAAAATATGTTTTTGTCAGCAAATAATCAAATTAAATGGCGTAAAATTTTTGTTGCAACATTATTAGTGTTAGGCTTGGTGTTGTTAGGTGTGTTTTTCTTTGATAAACCATTGTTCGTTTTTTTGCGGGAATTTGATTGTAGATTTTTTCGTATTCTAAGCGCTGTTTTTGATGACAAGGTTTGGTTTGTGGCTACAATAGTGGCTGCAATAATTTTCTGTGTAAAAAAATGCGCAAAAACAGATTGTGAATTTATTGTCAACAGGCGAAAAGTTGGTTTGATTTCTTATGTGCGTAATTTCTTGGCAAACACAAAAAATAATAATGCTTTTTTAATACTGTACAGCGTATTGGCGACAGGGATTTTTGTTAAAATTATGAAGATATTTATTGGGCGTGCCAGACCAATATTCTTTGAGGCATTGGATATGACTGGGTTTTTTCCACCGTCTTTGGATTGGGCATTTAATTCTATGCCATCTGGGCACACCGCGGTTAGTTTTGCCGGATTGGTTATGATTGGTATGTTGGTGCCTAAATACAAGCCTTTGACATGGACAGTGGCGGTTTTGGTTGGTCTGTCAAGAATCGCAGTTGGGGCGCATTGGCCAAGTGATGTTTTATTGGGGGCCTTTATAGGTATGGTTATAGCGGATATTGTTAAAGGGACTTTGTCGAAAAAATTAAATTAGGCGATATAAAATTTATCGCCTGTTTTTTTGCTTTTTTTGTGATAAAATATTTGTGCTATGAAGAAGAAATCTAAATTTTTACCAGAACGTATTTCTGGGGCCTTGAAGGAAATGCTGTCGCGTTTAGTTGGGGCATTGGTTTGTGTGTTTGGTGTGTGGGCTGTTTTTGCGTTGATTATGTATGACCCATATCTGGATGGTGTGGCGACAGTTAGTACTTTTGGAACACAATCTTGGATTGGGAATGTCGTTGGGTTTATGCGATATGTAATTGGTTTTATCCCTAGTATGTTTGTGTTCTTGGCCTTGGCACGATTAGGGGCAGGGCATATGATTGGGTTGAAAAATGATGTTGGACCTGAATATAATTTCTTGCGCGGGGTAATTGCAGTGTGTGCAGGTGCGATTGGTTGTGGGGTGTTGTATTCAAATGCAGGGGGGCTGTTCGGTGCAATTGCAGATGCTGATTTAAATGCTTTGTTCGGTAGTTTGTCGATTGTAGTTGGAATTTTGTCGCTGTTTGTATTCCTGTGGATTGGGGGATTGATATTGCATGTGAAAATTAGTCATTTAGTTGGTGCATGGCGATTGTTCTTGAAATGGCTAAGGTTGATAGGGGGGGCGTTTAAACTGACCAAATATGGGGCTGATGATGGCGCTGGGGGTATCGATGTTGCGCCAGAAAAAATAGATTCTGTTGATACAGAAAATAATGAAAAAAAAGTGAAGGTGAAGCGCATCTTGATGGGGCGCAAAGCGGAAACTAAAAAGCAAGAAACTAAGAAATCGGCTGTTGCAGTGCAGACGCCTAAGGTCGCGCGGGCGGTGTCTTTGTATGAATTGCCAGATACCAAGTTGTTAGAAAAATCTAATTTTAGTAAGTATTCTGTTACACCAGAGTTAAAACAAAATGCACGCAGTATGGAGGTGAAATTTGCACAATATGGTGTGCGCGGCAAGGTCGTTGGTATTAAGCCAGGACCAATTGTAACCCTGTACGAGTTTATGCCAGATGATGGTACGCGTATGGCAGATGTTAATAAAACTGTAACTGATATGACGCGTGCAATGGCAACCGAAAGTATCAGAATTGCACATATTCCACGCACTCAATTAATCGGTGTGGAAATGGTAAATTTGACACGACAGACGGTTCGATATCGTGGATTGTTGGAAAATCCGCTGTTTATTGAATCAAAGTATAAAATACCGCTGGCACTGGGGGTGGATATTGGTGGTAATCCAATGTACTTTGATTTGGCGAAGATGCCGCATATGCTGGTGGCGGGGCGTACTGGGTCGGGTAAGTCGGTGTTCGTTCAATCAATTATCACATCAATTGTTTATCATTTTACACCTGATAAATGTAAACTGATTATCATTGACCCAAAAGGGGTGGATTTCGGATTCTGGGATGATATTCCACACTTGATTACGCCGATTGTAAAATTGGAACCAGAACCGGCTGTGAACGCACTGAAATGGGCTGTGCGTGAGATGGAAGAACGATATAAACAAATGCAACAGTTAAATGCACGCAACATTGAATCCTATAATGAAATTGCAGCGCAAAAACGTGCCAGCGGTGAAAAAATGACTAAGCAGGTTGCAGTCGGTACTGATGATGAAACTGGTGAATTGTTGTTCGAAACACAGGAAATTGATTTGTCTGATTTGCCATATATGGTCATTATTATTGACGAGGTTGCAGACCTGATGAGTCTGGCACGAAAAGAGGTAGAGGCCTGTGTGCAGCGTATAGCGCAAAAAGCACGTGCCGCAGGAATTCATTTGGTCATGGCAACCCAGCGACCAGACGCAACAACCATTACCGGTGTTATCAAGGCAAATTTCCCAACGCGTATTTCTTTCCAGGCGCGCAGTCGAATTGATAGTGTAACCTGTCTGGGCGAAGGTGGCGCAGAACAATTACTGGCCATGGGGGATATGTTGTTTAGTGAAGCTGGACGTGTTCCAGTTCGCATACATGGTGCATTTATTGACGATAACGAATTAACAAAAATTGGTAATTTCTTGCGCAGTCAAGGTGAGCCAGAATATGCCGAAGGCGTTACCGAATCTGAACCTGTTGCAGGTTCCGGTGATATTGCTGGTGCGTCAGGTTCTGCGGGTGCTGCCGGCGATAAGGATGCCGACCTGTACGAACGCGCCAAAGAATTTGTTATTCGTGATAAGAAACCGACCATTTCCTATATCCAGCGAAGGTTGCAGATTGGCTATAACAAGGCGGCCGGATTTATGGAACGTATGGAAGAAGAGGGTATTGTGTCAGCGGCTGATGTGAATAACAAACGTCATCTGCTGTAAAATTAAATATAATAATTCATCTAAAACCAATCCCGCCAACTTATGTAACTTCTGTACACTGCGTTGTCGGGATTGATTTTATCTAAATCATTCTATTTAATTTTAACCCATGCAAGGGGGGAGTATGGGTGAATTTCCTATTGATTTGCTTTCAAATCCAATGCGGTGGTGGTGGCATAATTGGTTAGGGCTTCGTCCAAGAAACCACGTGATACAATTGATGCGTCCGCAGGTGCGCCTGTGGATAGGCACAGCATTGCACCAAATGTGCCGGTGATTATAAGTTTCTTCATTAGTAGTTCTCCTTTCTCTTTTGTTAATAAAGAAACCTTCTGAAAAATAAGAAGGTTGGAGCTAACTAACAATACTTCGAGGATTGTCGCGCTTATTTATGTATATCACGCACTCCAACCAAATGGTTGGATTTGTTTTTATGTCTTGTCTGACATCGAAGTTTTTGCGGGTTAGTTAGACCCAAACGATTTTTAATCGTCGTTTAGATTATAGTATTTTTATGCATTAAAAATCAATGATTTTATTGGTTGTTTGATGAAATGTTGACAAGTTTTGTTTTTTGGGTTATTATGGTGTTCGTTATGCAAGATAATATAATATTTCTTTTCCCGGGACAGGGGTCGCAATTTGTTGGTATGGGGGCAGAAATCTGGCGCGATTTCGCCAGTGCCCGTTATGCCTTTGAAATGGTGTCGGATGTCTTGAAAACAGATGTCGTAAAAATTATGCATCATGGTTCAGATTGTGTTCTGAATGCACCAGAAAATGCGGCTGTGGCAATTTTTGCAAATTCTGTCGCAGTTGCCAGCGTCATAGAAGATGAAATCAAAAGGCCGTTGTATGATATCGCGTATGCAATTACAGGACATTCAATGGGACAATATTCTGCATTGTATTGCGCAGGTAGTTTAAGTATGAGTGATGCGGTGGGGCTGCTAAAAAAACGTTCGTATTATATGTGTAAAAAATCCCCAGATGATGCAGGTATGATTGTTGTTGTCGGAATTGATAAAGATAGTTTGTTAGAGTTGGTTAATTCGGTTCTGCCAAATGGGTTTGCACAAATTTCAAATATAAATGCAGATAATCAATTCGTTGTCAGTGGGTATAATAATTCTTTGGATGAATTAACAAGGAAATTAAGGGCGCGTGGTGTAAAATTGGTGCGTCGTATGAATGTTGCATATCCTGCACATTGCGCGCTGATGAAAGATGCAGAAGCAGAATTGCGCGCAGATATTCGTGATGTGAAAATAAATAAGCCAAAGACAAAATGGTTCTCGAATCATGTGGCGGATGTTGTCGATGACCCTGAAAAAATTCGCGATATGTTGTGCAGTCAGTTAACGCATGGGGTGCGTTGGGCGGAAATCGTAAAGAAATTCCCAGAACATAATATCAAATATGCCTATGAATTGGGGGCGGGACGTACACTTAGCGGGCTTGTTAACAGGGCGAAAGTCGGTTGTGTGGCAAGAAATACAGATAAAAGTGCGGATTTGAAATTTGTCTTGGATGATATTTCAAGGAAACTGGCCAAAACCCGTTAGTTTTTATTTCTTGTTTAGTTTTTGACGCAGTGTGTCCCAATATTCAAGACGCTTTTTAATTTCGCGTTCAAAACCACGTTCAACAGGTTCATAAAACTTTTGTCGGCTCATTGATTCGGGAAAGCAATTTTGACCAGAAAAACCAGATGCAGTGTCGGGTTCGTATATATAGCCCGCGTTATAGCCCAAATCTTTCATCATTTTTGTTGGGGCATTCAGGATGTTGCGGGGGGGCATAAGACTGCCAGTGGCGCGTGCGGCTGCGTATGCGGCCTTTTGTGCGCGATAGTTTCCAACACTTTTTGGTGCCGTTCCCAGATATATTACCAGTTGGGTCAGGGCCAAGTCCCCTTCGGGACTGCCAAGCCTTTCGTATGCAGACCAGGCGGCAATTGCAATTTGTAGTGCGTTTGGGTCTGCAAGTCCGACGTCTTCGACAGCAAAACGTGTCAAACGACGAAAAATGTACATTGGGTCTTGCCCAGATGTCATCATACGTGCCGCCCAATAAAGCGCAGCATCTGTATCACTGGCGCGCAGGGATTTGTGTAATGCTGATATTAAATTATAATGCTCATCACCAGATTTGTCAGACAGGGGTGCACGTTTCTGTACGGCAGAATCCAATGTATCGGGGGTTAAATCGGTCTTGAAATTTGCGTTTGATATATATTCAACTGTGTTTAACAAAAAACGTGCGTCGCCATCAGCCATCTGCGCCAGATGTGTGCGCGCGTCTTGGGTTAATGGTAATTTTGTGTCCAAGAATTTTTCTGCCCGCGAAATCAATGTTAATAAATCTTCGCTGGATAAACCAGATAATACACCAATATGGCAACGCGATAATAACGCGTTGTTTAAATTAAAACTGGGGTTTTCAGTGGTCGCGCCAATAAATACAACTGTGCCGTCTTCGAGATAGGGTAATAATGTGTCTTGTTGCGTTTTATTAAAACGATGAATTTCGTCAATGAATAATAATGTGTTTCGACCGATGTCCCGATTCATACGGGCGGCATCC
>JAFXFG010000032.1 GCA_017520675.1 Alphaproteobacteria bacterium | reverse complement strand
TACGAAATGCAAGACTGCGAAAATATTCTTGCCTATGTTCCTGATTTGATAAAATATTAGGCTGATTTAGCTGGTTTAAAGCGATTTTAAGTTGTACAATACACTCGTAAAATTTTGGACAATGTTCAATTACAAAAGTTAAATCTACAGAAAGGTTATCAAATGAAAAATCTGGTATTGATGGCTCTATGAAATTTTGTATATTCCCTTTGGCAAGTTCCATATTGTTATGTACATTTATCACATACCCAAAAAAATTTCTAAAAATAATATGCAAATTATAGTAGTAGTTTATCAGCGCATTCTTTTGCTGTCGCTTTTTACGTCTATATTCATAATATGTTGGCAGAAAGAATGCAAATACAGCCCCAATTATAGTTGCAAGAAATTCTTGCCACGGCCAACTTTTTATACAGTCCAAAATCACATGTATATCTGACATATAACCTCCAATCAAATATTGTTTTTTGTCACAGCAAATATATTATAAAACACCTTTTCTATCAACATAAAAACGCACTGAAATCAATATTGAAATCAGATTGATTTCAATGGTAGGGTTACTGCTGAAATCATATTTTTCGGGTGTTTTTTAGGGGACATTTTTAGTGTGGCATGGTCGTTTGAAAAACATACATTTGCATACACTCTGGGACAAAAGTCGCAGGTTTCTGCGGTTTTGCGGGACGCATAACACACGACAAATTTCTTCTAAAAACGCTTGACTTCTGCCTTTTTTTAGTATATTATAAGCAACGCTATTCGGGCATAGTTCAGTCGGTAGAACAACGGACTGTTAAGCATTAGAGCAAGCCCAACAGCAAATTCGAGTTTTGCCCAGATTTCTGGGTTTTTTTGTTGCTTTTTTTCAGTTCTGACGACTTAACACATTACGCTTAAAACCTGTTAAAACCTGTATGAATACCGTTTGAAAAACATACATTTTCATACCGCAAACCGATTTGAACCAAATTTTGTGTTCCACGATTTCAATACTGATTTCTAGTTGATTTCAATGATGATTTCAATGCTGATTTTTTACATCAAAAAACCGCCCGTTTGGGCGGTGTTTTTAACAGCAACAGTTCCAGTGCCAAAAAAATCGGCTGTAATACGCAGAAATCAGGGGGGGGTATTGTGTGTTGTTGTGTAAAAATGGAAAGTAGTATGCAAATATGTAACATTTTTTGTAAATTTCTATATGATTTATCGTTATAACAAATAAATTTGTAATCTAAAACCGTTGATGCATTGTGAATTCAGTTGTATATTTTTCATATTCACGATTTGGTATATTGGAATCTCGTTTTGTATAACTGAATGTGAGTGTGGGAACAAATCCCCAAATGTCTATTTTATTGTTTGATAAAGACACAGAATAACGTTGCGTAAAATCACGTTCTGCCAGTTGCGTAAATGTTTCGTTTTTTACAATCCATCTTTCGCCGTCATAGTTAGACCATATAAAAGACGGTTCCAAGTAAACATGAAAGCCCCAAGGCAATTCAGCTCCAAAACCTATACCTGTGGAATAACGCCAATTTGCATAAATGTCGTCATTTGCGGTATCTCGATCAACCCCACCACGCAATACAATATATTTTGTCGTGTCCAGATAATACAATGTTCTTAAATTAGCAGAATACGTTTGCCCATTCATCCAATCGCCATACTCATCATAAGTATTGTCCATTATTCTAAAGGATACGCCTGTTGATAATTTACGTGTAAAGTCATAATTCAAATCTAACTTTCCACCGTATGCCCAGTTATAACGATCCCAGCCATACCAACGTCGTGAAGCAATACCTGCCAACCATATGTCCCCATTTTTCCAAACATATCGTGGTCCGGTACTGGTTGATAAGTATAAATCGTCATAATCGTGTTTATTATAAATATTCGTGTATATGTTGGCATCACTTTTCCAACGCCAATTATCTGTAAGCTTGAATTCGTAATTGCCACCCAGCATTAAATTATACCCAACCGCTGATACAGGGTCAGGTAATTGTCTACAAAAAGTCCCCCATTCATTTGTGACACATTCTTCGCCACCAGCAACTTGATTTATATTATTATCTGGTGCAGCACCAAAGTTAAACCAAACATTCCAGTTTTTGTTCTGACGTGCCACATAACGGTAATATAACATTCGTTGTTTGATTTCGTCCGGAATATCTTTACCTGCCATTGCTAAGCGCAAATGATGGTCGGCACGATACCATTGCTTTTTGTGCATATAACATAAAGCCAGTTCATATCTAATCTTTACTAAATCCGGTTGTTCGTCCAGTATTTTACGATATATTCTAATTGCCTCGTCAATGTTACCCTTGCGTTGCTCTATCTGTGCAATCAAATACCAACGTTCTATTTCAATTGGTGTCTGTCCTGTTTGGGGCATTTGAGTAAGAATTTGTAATGCACTGTCATACTTACCAGCCGTAACTAAATCGCCAGCTACTTGTACAGCTTCTAATTCTGACAAAGTCACTTGCGTTGTATTTGATTTGGCCCATATTGCTATGGGCCAAACCAATATCAATAAAATGAAAATATTTCGTTTCACAGTTATTGCTTTTTCATGCCGTATGCGGCCTGAACTTCCCACTCACGTGTAACGTTAGTATCAAGTTCTTGTTCTGTGTAATAACGAGCCGTACCAGCAGCCTCGACAGGTGTATTCACACCATAATATCCTGGTGTAAATTCTCCCTCTATGCTACTTGGAGTCGGGTTGTCATTCATACGATATTGTGCTTCACTTGGTGTCCCATCAAAATTAACATTTATTTCATTGCTACTATTTTTTGTGATTGTCACGTCATAGAATGTATCCGATGTATCACTTTGCGTATTAAACGGCATGACCAACGTCTGTGTACCATCTGCACCAATCGTCATTGTTGCTTCTGATGTTGTGTATGCTTTGGCCATATCATGTCCTGCATTTTCAGACCATGCATCTGGTATGTTATCATCGTCTGTATCCAGGTCTTTTGGTACATTCCATGCAGTTAAATATGCTGTCCTATCTACATCATTACTTTGTATTGATGTATAAACACGACCAACTGCTTTTCCTTTATACTCTGTGTTGTTTTCTGGTGTTAATGTATCCAACATATTTGTTCCTGAAATAGCATATCCGCCAGCAAACAATTGATAATCTTCTTTTGCTAACAACGCATTGAATTCTTCATCAGAATGATATTTATCTAAATCCGCACTACGATTCAAAGTTCCTGCACGTGCGGCAAGGATATCTGCATCAGATGATAATTCTTTATTTTTTGATCTGTATATTGGATTGAAATGACCAAAGTCAGAATATTGCAATCCGGCATCTTCACCGTTTGTACCGAAAATCATTCTTTCGTCTACACGATTCCAATGACCACCGGATAAATTGTTTTGTGTCGCCAACGCATTCAAAGCAGCCATATCTTGACCATTATCTACAACACGAAACTGTGCATCATCTTGACCATCGAGTACGTATTCAAAAATTGGTCC
>JAFXFG010000031.1 GCA_017520675.1 Alphaproteobacteria bacterium | reverse complement strand
TTTAGATGAATTATTATGGTTAATTTTATAAAATTAAATAGAATGGTTTAGATAAACGCAGTGCCGGAAACGATGTGTACAAATGATACATGAGTTTCCAGCACTCTACCCAACCCCTTGCAGAGGTTAAAATTAAATAGAATGGTTTAGATAAAGTGAATGGGGGGTGGCGTAGTGTACAAACGCTACATGAGCCAACCTACCCAACCCCTTGCAGGGGTTAAAATTAAATAGAATGGTTTAGATAAACGCAGTGCCGGAAACGATGTGTACAAATGATACATGAGTTTCCGGCACCGCGTTTAGATAGACCATTATATTTAATTTTTTTACATGCGCATTGGCATTAAGACATAAATCGCATCCGTATCCTTGTCGATAGAATTGATTTTTGTAGGCGCCAAAGGATCCTGCATTTCCATCTGGAACTTTTCACCTTCGACTTGACCTGCGACATCTAACAAGAACTTTACATTAAATACAACAGTAAAGGAAGCATCACCATTGTATTCGATATCCAATTCCTGCGTTGCAGTACCTGCATCAGGACTTGAAGCATTAATGACCAACTTATTCATACTAAAAGTTAATTGTACAGACTTTGTCTTGTCCATGCTGGCAACAGAAACCAAGTCAACAGCATTGATGAATTGTTTTCTGTCCAGAATCGCAATCTTGTCATTACCCTTTGGAATAACAACGCGATAATTTGGATATTGCGCATCAACTAATTTGCTGGTCAGAATCGCACTACCTACTGTAAAGCGTGCCTTGGTATCGGACAATTCAACCAAAACATCATCAACATTTGCGTCTTCTAACAATTTAGACAATTCACCGATAACACGTCTTGGCAATATTACAGATGGCATTTCCAAACTGCCTGCTGGGGCTGGCATTGCACATAACGCCATGCGCTGTGCATCAGTTGCAACTGCTGTTAATTTCTTTTCTTCATTTTCGTCAGAAATATGGAAATAAATCCCCCCCAGATGATAACGCACATCATCCGTTGGAATAGCAAACTTGGTTTGATTAATCAAGTGCGCCAAATCACCAGTTGTCATCTGGAACTTAGTTGTCAAATTGCTGCCCGCCATTGCTGGGAAATTTTCAGCCGGCAATGTTGGCAAACGAAATACTGCACGACCACTAGACACAACTAATTGATCACCAGATTGTTTAAAAGTAATTTCTGCATCATCAGGCAATTTTCTGACAATATCATACAACATTTGAACTGGCACTGTTGTCTTGCCGGCCAAAGTAATATCTGCCGCGACATGTTCGACCAATTCCAAATCAACATTTGTCGCAGACAAAACCAAGTCATCAGCAACTTCTAATTTAACATTCATCAATATTGGTAATGTCGCACGCTTTTCAACGATGGACTGCATATGCCCCAGCGCACGAATCAAAACCTGACGAAACACTGAAAATTCCATAATAAAACTCCTGTTTCCTTATACTTATGTGTGTTTCCTACACTCTTTTGAACTAAGTTTAGCAAAAAACACCGATTCGGTGCAAGACCAAAAGCACCCAAAACAAAAAATCACATCATTTGATTATTTTCCAAAATGGCATTTATCAAGTCTGACACTGGGATTTGCATCCATTCTGGGTCATTGTCATACAATGGCGCACCGCGTTTTTTTGCAGTTTGACATGGGGTATCATCCGCCAGCCAATTTTCCAGCAGATCCCCAGCCAACAGTCCAACCCCAGTCCCCGCGACCAATCCTAATCCACCTGTAAAAGGCGCCAACAACAACCCCAATCCTGTTGCAGACGCAACCTTGCCCGCCATTGCTGCACCGCTTATTTTTATATCTGGATGCGCCAAAGCACCTGTCAATTCGATTGAATTGACTATATTGCTGGTCAAAGACAACTTTAATCCACGAACAGGTACTGTTGTCAAAGACAGTTGCATTTTTTCCTGTCCTAAATCCAGCATCCCCAACAACCTTATGTTAATTGCATTAGTTTCTATTGCGACACCATTGTGAGTTTCCAATCGCCCATCACGCAAAATCGTATTTACCGCAAAACAAGAAACCTCCATTTGATTATATTTTTTTTCACTGCTAAACAAATCCTGAATACTATGTCGCAGACTGGTCAAGAAATCCGTACCATACATATATGCAACAACATCTGCATACGCATATCCAGGCCCCACAGAATAGACCTTAACAGGTCCTGTAACCGTTTGCATTAATTCAGACAAATCCCGCCCATTTGCCTGCACATAAACTTCTGCATCTGTCGGCAAATCCGACAATAAATTTTTAATATTTATTTCATCAAGAATATCACCTACTATGACCCCACGCGCATCCATACCCGCATTCACCCAAAATCTTCCATCCTTGTCCAAATCTGCATCCAGTGCCAAATCAACTTTTCCCCCTGCAAACAAAGTATCAATATCAGCACGCAATTTATTATCCTTCAACTTTGCAGACAAATCTAAATTCGCCAGACTTAAATCCTTATACATCACAAATCTATCTAAATCGACATGCAACTCTATATTTTTATTCCAAAAATAATTTCCAAACAATGGCGTATTTTTAAACACATCAAGACGATTCGAGTCTTTGCTTCTGTTTTTCAAATACAATTTCGGAAACAATTTTTGCAAATCCACCTGTCCTGCCCTAACATCCAGATAAAGACTTGGCTTATATTTACTCCAATCATAATTTGCAACAAGATCTATCTTTGTATCATTGATTACAATCGCCGACTTTCTAATTGATATTTTCCCCCTATCAAATCCCCCTGCTAGATTTAAATTAACAACCGGCAAGTCTGACAAATCCAACCCCAGAATTTTCCCAAAAATCTCAGGTTCTGGTAAATCGCCTTTTAAAATAAAGTCAATTGGCAACCTGCTTTTTCCTTCCAATGCGATATTCGCAATCAGCGCATCACCACCAGTTGCCAACGCAACCTGCACAGGATATATTTTTCGTTCTGAATTATATTCTGCAAACACCAACACAAAAGGCAACACATCAACATCTGCCTTAATCCAACCAGAATATTCACGCACATTATCCTTATGAACCTTTCTGATATTAAACCCCGCCAGCGAATATACATCCCCCAGAATATTAGCAGTCAAATTCTTTATTTGCACCCCGCCCAACTCAGCATCTTTAAAGGGAAACTTTGGCTGTTCCTGCTTATTATCCTTGTTGTTTAGATTCGATTTTTCTCCCGCCAATTTCGGTAAAGAATACACACCATCTGCATTTCTTTCTACATTTATCTGCGCATCATAAACTTTAACATTTTGAATTGTTGGTCTATCACGAAACAAAGAAATCAGATTTAACCTAACATCAATTTTTTTTGCTGTAAAAGCATATTTACTTTTTGCCCAATCAGGATTTGCAACCTTTACCCCATTTAATTCAATATGTGGCCGCAACGAAAACCGCCAAGACACAGCACCATCCAACAGCACAGGCGCCCCAACAACATCAGTCATTACCGCCAAAACACTTTTTCTAACACTTTCTAAATCAATTCGACTTAATGTTACAGACACTGCAACAACCAGCCCTACAACAAACAAGCCTAGAATTCTTAAAGTTCCCAAAAATTTACTTTTTCTTTTTTTCATGGCATTTTTAATTCCAAGAACTTTATCACAGGCAACATAAAATCAGGCACAGTCGCACGCAAAGTAATCATACGCCCCGATGACGGATGCTGGAAAGTCAACTTATACGCAAACAGAAACAAATTATTTGTTTTCAAAACAACCGACAACGAATCATTTATTTTTTTGTGTCCACCATACAGCGCATCACCAACAATCGGCGCCCCCAGTGTCATCGCGCTATGCAATCTTAATTGATGTGTACGCCCAGTTTTCGGGGAAAAATTAACCCAAGACACACAACCTGCCGCCTTTGACAAAACATTATATTCAGTAATTGCACGTTGTGGTCGTTGTCCTGTTCCTTGATTCAAGCGTCCTGCACTATCAAACACCTGTCCTTTTAACATATAATTATCAATCACGCCACGTTCTGGATTAACATCACCATACAACAAGGCTAAATAATCCTTATGCGCATTTTTGGTTTGAAACTGTTCTGCCAATGATTGTGCTGCCTTATGATTTTTTGCAACCACCAACAAACCACTTGTTTCTCTATCCAAACGATGCACCAATGAAATTTTATCATATGGGAACAATGCAGCCGCCATTTTATCAACAGATTTTCTGATACCTGTTCCACCCTGAACAGCCAATCCCGCAGGTTTATTAAAAACAACTATATCATCATCATTATGAACAATACATTTTCTCAAGGCCTCTAAATCCGCCAAATTAAACGCATCGCCCCCCTCTGTTCTCTTAGGCTTTTCTGTTGCATAATTTGCAATAGTCGGTGGAATACGCACTGCATCCCCCCCACGCAGAATCTCTTGCCCCCGGACACGTTTTGAATTTACGCGTATTTGCCCGCCACGACACAACTTATAGAATTCGCGTTGTGGCATCGCAGGAAAATGACGCAAGAACCACCGCAATAAACGCGTTCCCTCTTCTGTCTTTGAAACTGTCAAGAATTCTGCCATATACACAACTTTGCTTAAAAATTATTCACCATACACTATCTGCACATAGTTTGTACCATTTGCACCCTTACAACTACCTGTCGCGCCCCCTTGTTTACCATCAGACAACTGGTATCCAATCGAATCAGTCCAGGCCTTTGCCATCAATGCATCACACTCGGATTGTCCTAAGCCATTAATTTTGACAACAAACTGACGTGGATTAGATTGATCGACACTTAATTCATATGTTCCACCATATGGATTTTGATTACTCATTGCAATCGCACCAAATATAGTTGTTCCATTCATATTAGAAAAATCATCATATTCCGCATGCAAATTACGTACCATCGTTACCATTTGAACGACTTGGTCATTAACAGTTGTCAATTTTTGAGTTCTCATTGCTGTTGAAATCATACCGATTGCCCCAACAGTAATCACCCCCATAATTGCCAACACCCCCAGCATTTCAATCATTGAACGACCAGATTCCTGAAACATATTTCACCTCTTAGTTTGCTATTTAATAATTATTATTCTAACATATTTATTATGAATATTCAATTTTCTGATTTAATTGAAAACGCCCCTCACGCACCTGGGGTGTATAAAATGTATGACAATGACGACAATTTATTATATGTCGGCAAGGCTAAAAACATTTCAAACCGGCTAAAACAGTACCTTGACATTACGAAACTTGAACTTCACAAACAAGTTATGCGAACATTAGTTAATCGCGTTGAATGGGAAACTGTTCCAACCGAATCGGATGCACTGATTCGCGAACAAGAACTAATAAAAACAGAAAAACCAAAATACAACATAATGCTTACAGACGGCAAGATGTATCCAATGTTGGCATTAACCGCCGGCGACTATCCGCGCCTGTTAAAATTTCGCGGAAAAATTTCACAGCGTCGCGATGTATACGGTCCGTACCCATCAGTAAGCGCATTAAACGAAACAATCAAAACGATACAAAAAGTCTGCCAAATCAGAACCTGCACAGACACACAAATGCGCAACCGTTCACGACCATGCCTATTACACCAAATCGGTCGTTGCAGTGCGCCATGTTGCATACCAGACAAACAAAAATATGCAGAAAGCGTGCGTATAGCGCGAAAAATACTAACTGGCGACAGCGAACCAATAATCAGCGATTTAAACAAACAGATGCAAGAACAATCCGCAAAAATGGACTTTGAATCAGCCGCCGCAACACGTGATAAAATTATCGCATTAACCCAAACATCAAATCGCGGTATACAGCGAAAATCACCGTACACACAAAATTTAGACTGGGATAAAAATGTATCAACACTTGAAGATTGGTTGAATCTAAAAATAAATCTTGCAGGTGTTTTTGATAACTCACACCTATTTGGCAAACAACCTGTTGGTGCAATGATAACATTTAACCACAACGGCTTTGAGAAATCAGGATACAGACATTTCAAACTTCAAGACAAATCACGTGCAGGAAACGATATTGCAATGATGTCTGAATTTGTAAAACGCGCAACCACGCGTGGTCCCAAACTTGACCTAATAATTGTTGACGGTGGCATTGCACAATGGCGAATTGCGAAACGCGCGGCCCCAAACACACCTATTCTTGGCGTAACCAAAGGCGAAGTACGTGATGGCGACGAACATTTTATCCTACCTGACGGCACATTTTCACGCGACCTACCCAAGGACAGCCCCTTATTTTTATTATTACGCGCCGTTCGCGACGAAGCACATCGCTTTGTCATAACATACCATCGTGCAGTTCGCGCGAAACAAATGACTGCTTCTATCCTTGACGAAATCGAAGGAATTGGGCCAAACAGAAAGCGTGCACTTATACAACATTTTGGTTCTGTTCGCGCCATAATGGATGCCGACTTAAACGCACTTTTACATGTACCAGACCTTGGGAAAACAACCGCAAAAAAAATATATGCATATTTTCATCAAGAAGTGATATAATACTACACATAAAAACGAAAAGGAGAAACCATGAAATTTTTTGTTAATTTTCTATCAGCATTTCGCATTTTTACTGCTTTTGCTATTATTCTAACATTATTATACCAATTATACTGGCTGACATTTGTATTATATACACTTGGTGCGATTTCTGATTGGTTTGACGGATACCTTGCCCGCAAATACAATGCCTGTTCAAAATTAGGCAGTGTAATGGACCACATTGGCGACAAATTACTTGTTGTAAATTCTATGCTTATGCTGGCAATAATGATGCCAGTATGGTTTATCATTATTCCAATAATATTAATGACTGCACGCGAACTATACATTTCTGGACTACGCGAATTCCTTGGAACACAAAAAATAGAAATGCCTGTTCCCAAGGCCCGCTTTTCAATGGGCAAGATAAAAACAACACTCCAAATGATATCAATTGCCGCATTTTTCCTATTATTTGCAGTTGGCACAACGCTTAGCCCCGAAAGCAACAGCCGTCTATATATGTTCTTATTATCAGTATTACCAACGATTGGTATCTGGGGGACATGGTTATCATTAGTTGCATCAATCTGGTCTGCAACCCAATACACAATAACCTTTGCAGGACATTTAAAAAAGTTAAACTAAAATTTGTTCTATACGCATAAAAACCGCCACATCGGCGGTTTTTATTTTTTACTAGAACCAACTTTTTTTATCAGATTTTATTTCTGCAAACTCACTTAGCAGTTTCTTTTGTTTATCATTTAATTTAGTTGGGATATTAATTGCAACATCTATATACAAATCCCCGAACGAACCACTTCTGCGTGCAGACGGCATACCATGCCCACGCACCCGCAACTTTTCACCAACCTGAGTCCCCGCAGGAACTTTTACCGCCAAGTGCTTATCATCAATTGTTTCAACTTCTATTTCACCGCCCAACGCAAGTGTCGCAAATGGTATCTCTGTACGCATAATCAAGTCATTACCATTTCTAACGAAACGTTTATCTGGACGAACACGAATATCCAAATAGAAATCACCTGCCGGTCCCCCATTTGTACCTGCCTCCCCCTGTCCTGCCAGACGCAAACGCGTACCATCCTCAACACCCGCTGGGATTTTTACATCCAATGTACGTTGCTTATGAACTGTTCCTGTTCCATCACAATCAGAGCACTTATCGGTTATCTTGTGTCCCAATCCCCCACACTCTGGACATGGGGCCTCCATCGCAAAGAATCCCTGTCTGGTCTGAACAAAGCCACTGCCCCCACAACGTGTACACACTGGCGCAGGTTTTCCATCCCTTGTTCCATTACCATGACACTTTTCACATTGAACATTACTTGAAAATTTCACCGTATGAGTCTTTCCAAAGAAAGCATCTTTCAAATCAATCACAACCTCATCCAGCAAGTCGCGTCCACCCCGCTGTGCTGCGCTACGATGTGCAGATTCCGCCCCAAAATCACCGAAACCGAAACCACGCATAGCCTCGCGCAATATATCTTCCATACCTGCGCCGCCCCCCATATTGAAATGAAAGCCCCCATTTCCAAATGGATTTCCACCAAATCCCGCACCTGATGCATTTCCACCTGCAAACGCCGCATCGCCAAACCTGTCATAGGCCGCACGCTTTTGCGGATCTTTCAAGATATCAAACGCATTATTAACTTCTTTAAATTTTTCTTCTGCGTTTTTATCATCAGGATTTCTATCAGGATGATATTTCATTACCAATTTATGGTATGCTTTTTTTATATCGGCATCGGACGCATCGCGTGCGATACCCAGAACTTCATAAGGATTTTTATTCATTTTTACACTCGTGTATTTAATTGTTAAACAATATATAAGCCCCATTTAGAAAAATTCAAGTCCAGAATTAGTATTTAGGGGTAAATTCTTTGGGCTTGCCAAAATTTTAAAAATGTTATAATAATAATACATCATGACAGAAAATAACACACACACTTATGACGCGTCTGACATCCAAGTACTAGAAGGACTGGAACCTGTACGCTTACGTCCTGGGATGTATATTGGTGGCACAGATGAAAAGGCATGGCATCATTTGCCAATTGAAATAATGGACAATTCTATTGACGAAGCTGTCGCCGGCTTTGCCAAGAAAATAACAGTTAATCTAATTGACTCAAAAACCATTGAAATCACAGATGATGGTCGTGGCATTCCGGTTGATGAGCATCCAAAATACCCTGGCAAATCTGCCCTAGAAGTAATTTTAACAACGCTTCATTCTGGTGGTAAATTTAACAACAATGTATATAAAACCAGTGGTGGATTACATGGTGTTGGTTCTGCTGTTGTGAACGCCCTATCATCTGAAATGATTGTTGACATTTCACGTGACGGTTATAATTGGCATCAAACATTTTCGCGTGGCAAGACCACATCACCTATGCAACGTGGCGAGCCGACCAAATCACATGGCACAAAGATAAGATTTACCATTGATGATGAAATTTTTGGCACATCTGCAACATTTAAACCAATCAAGATTTATCGCATGGCACGCGCCAAGGCATTTTTATCACGCGGTGTAAAGATTGACTGGCACTGTAATCCTGAATTATTAACCGAAGATATGAACATCCCAGACAATACCACATTCTATTATCCAAATGGTATTGCAGATTTCTTGGCAGAAAAGACAGATGACAAACCACGCATTTTACCGCGCATTTTCAGTGGCAGTGTTGATTTTCCAGACGATTGCGGTCGTGTTGAATGGGCATTAACATTTTTAACTGATGAAAATGGCGCAGCATCTGACGATGGTTTCTTTTCATCATATTGCAACACGATTGCAACTATTGACGGTGGCACGCACGAAACTGGTTTCAAGACCGCAATCACCAAAGGAATCAAAGCATATGGTGAAAAAGTCAACAACAAATCCGCTACAACAATCATCGGCGAAGATGTATTTGATTCTGTTGCAGCCATTGTATCTGTTTTCTACAAAACACCACAATTCCTGGGTCAGACCAAGGAAAAATTATCTAATCCAGAAATTGCACGTTATACAGAAAACGCCCTGCGCGACCCATGGGAAATGTTTTTAGCATCAGATCCCAAAACAGCAAACGCATTACTAGATTTTGTAATCAATCTTGCGAACGCGCGCATCAAGACTAAACAGGTCAAAGATGTTGCACGCAAAACCCCAACCAAACGCATTCGTATGCCTGCAAAACTTGCCGACTGCTCTAAGCATGGAATTGCTGGCACAGAATTATTTATTGTAGAGGGGGAATCCGCTGGTGGCACCGCAAAACAGGCACGCGACCGCGCAACCCAGGCGATTATGCCATTACGTGGCAAGGTTTTGAACGTAGTATCTAATTCTGACGAACGTTTTGGCGCGAACAAAGAACTAAATGACCTGATTGATATTATTGGCGCCGGCACTGCCAAGGACTGGAACGAAGACAAATTGCGTTATGAAAAAATTATCGTTATGACCGATGCCGACGTAGACGGCAGCCATATCGCATCATTATTAATGGCCTTTTTCTATCAATATATGCCCCAGTTAATTTATGGTGGACACCTGTATTTATCTTGTCCCCCGCTATATAAATTGACCTGTGGAACCGAATCTATTTATGTTGATACAGACGAAGAACTTGAAAATCTAAAAACAACAAAATACAAAAACAAACGTGTTGAAATATCACGATTCAAAGGGCTGGGTGAAATGATGCCAAATCAATTAAAAGAAACAACCATGTCGCCCAAGACCCGTCGCTTGATACGTGTTGACCTGCCCCCACGCACCGAAGAAGGCGCGGAAGATACAGAAAAAACACGCACAATTGTATCGGAATTGATGGGTAAAAAACCAGAGTTTAGATTCAAATTCATCACCGAACACGCACAATTTGTTAAAGATTTATTCGTATAAAACTGTTGACTTTTTGGTTTTTTGTACTAATATTATAGTAAACAAAAACTTACAAAAGGACAACTATTATGAATATATTTAACCCAAAGAAAAACAAGCAAACTGCCGATTTGATGCGCGACAAAATACCCGCGGACCACATCAGCAAAAAGAAAAAGAACACATATACAGTTGTTTTTTCTAGTTTTGCACCAACGCACTTGTTTGTAATGTGCCAAGAAACCCCATTGGGACTAGCAACAGAAAACGGAAAACAATTGTCAACAGACGGCAGTTGGATACGTTGCAAACAATTTCCAAATCCTGCTGCTACGGAAATGGCACGCGATTATCCTAGGTTTCGCGAAATAATGGGCGAAAAATTATCAACAACAATAATTGAATATCTGGACAAATACACTGGCAAACCTGTCGTTCAAGTTTACCCAAATATGGTGTATCTTTTTGATGGATACGAACAGGACTTTAAATCTCACTTAAATCACGCCAGCCGTCGTGATTTTGAACATCAATTGGCATTGCGCAAAAAGATTTTTAAACAAGCCACACAAAATCAAAAATAAAAAACAACCGCCATTCGGCGGTTTCTTTTATCTGGCAGCACTTGATTAGCAATTCTAGAACCGATATTAATTAAAAAAAATTTTAACTTTTTCATAATGTGTATATAATAACCATATAATATTTAGGAGTCCAAAATGCTTGGTTCTATTATTGGTGATATAATTGGTTCTCGTTTTGAATTTCATAACATAAAAACCAAGGATTTTTCATTATTTGATGAATCATGCTGTTTCACAGACGACACTATTTTAACTTGTGCGGTTGCCGAACATTTAATATCAAAACAACCAATCAAAGAAACATTACGTAAGTGGGGCTTAAAATACCAAAATCGTACTTACGAAAATGGTAAAATCGCCGCTTTTGGCAAAGGATTTTCACAATGGGTTAACACAGGTATTTCTGTAAATTCCAGCTCTAATGGATGCGTTATGCGTATAAGCCCACTTTTTCACACAAAGCAAGACCTGAAATCTTTATTAAAAAAAACAGACGAAATTACAAAAATCACACATAATCATCCAGAAAGTTTAAACGCAGTCCATGCCTATTTAGAGACAGGTTTTATGATTCAAAATTTAATTCCAATAAAACAAATAAAAGAAACAATAAGCAATAAATATCAATATAATTTACATCAAAGTTTAGATGAAATCAGACCAAATTATAATCGCTTTTATGTACAATGTAAAAATTCTGTACCCCAGGCAATTATTTGCGCATTGAATGCAGATTCTTATGAAGATACCATTAGAAACGCTGTATCATTAGGTGGCGACAGTGATACTTTGGCGTGTATGGCTGGTGGTCTGGCAGAATTAAGATTTAACATTCCCAAAAATATAATAACAAAAGCAAAAAAATATATGGATAAAGATATATTACAATTGATAGAGCAATTTTATAATATTCATGAGAAATAATAACAAAAGTTCAACAGTGGTATTTTTTGCCACTTTTTATTCTTAACATTCAAACTCTGTGTAAGTATTAGAACACAACAGAAAAACCACTTTTTACAAGCGGTTTGTATTTCATGGTCGGAGTGACGGGATTCGAACCCACGACCTCTACGTCCCGAACGTAGCGCTCTACCAGGCTGAGCTACACTCCGTAATTCTTGTGTGCGATTATGCAACTTTACACATAAAAAATCAATTAAATTTATTTAAATTTTAACTTGAAAATACGCCACCCCTGCCCCATATTTAATTCATACACAAAACCTAAGGATTATATATGTTTGCAACCCGCTTTCTAACCAAAGACAAATTTGATAACTATGAAGATTACATAAAGAACGCCATTCCAACAGTACCAGAAAACTTTAATTTTGCATACGATGTAATCGATGTTATCGCATCTGAAACACCTGACAAGATTGCAATTATGTGGATTAACGATACTGGCGACAAAAAAACCATATCTTTCAAACAATTATCACAAATGTCTAATTCGGTTGCTAATTTTTTATCCACACGCGGCATAAAAACTGGCGACACAGTTCTGCTATTTTTGCGTCGTCGCTGGGAATATTGGGTATTAATGATGGCAATGCACAAACTGGGCGCGATACCAATTCCATCAACGAACCAACTAAAAAGCGAAGATATTAAGTACAGAATACAGGTATCTGACACACATACAATTATCGCATTTGACGATGGCATAATTATGAATGAAATAAAAGACGCAATTAGTGAAACAAACGCAGTACAAATCATAGACTGTTCTGAAATCACGCGCGCCTGTACAGAATACCCAACAAAATTTGAACGCATTCCAAACCAGAACACAGACACAATGGTTGTATATTTTACCAGTGGCACAACCGACAACCCAAAGATGGTCGCACACAACTTTACATACCCACTGGGGCACATAAACACTGCTGTTTTCTGGCAAAGGCTAAATGACAATGACATACACTTTACCCTATCAGAATCCGGCTGGGCAAAATGCTCTTGGGGCAAGATGTATGGTCAATGGTTGGCTGGTGCCACAGTATTTATATTTGATTTCAGTCGTGTTTTTACGGCACATGATTTATTATCAGCAATTTCAATACACAAAATCACATCATTTTGTGCCCCACCAACAGCATACAAAATGATAATAAACGCAAATATGTCAAAATACGACCTGTCATCGTTACGCAAAGCCGATGTTGCAGGCGAAGCACTTAACCCCGAAGTGTACGAAAGATTTCTAGAAAACACTGGTGTAAAACTACACGAAGGATTTGGTCAAACAGAAACCTGCGTTATGCTATTTAACAACGAATGGATTGCACCTAAACCTGGCGCGATGGGTATGCCTGCGGCGGGTTGGAACATATCATTACTTGACGAACGCGGTCGTCCAATAACAGGACACAACACAGTTGGCGAAATTTGCGTATCAATCAAGGACAACAAACCAATCGGATTATTCCAAGGCTATCACAAGAACGAAAAGCAAACATCCAATGTAAATCGCGACGGCTATTATCACACAGGCGATATGGCATACCGCGATTGCGATGGCTATTATTGGTTTGTTGGTCGCAATGACGACCTGATAAAGACAAGTGGTTATCGCGTCAGCCCATTCGAAGTTGAGAGTGTTCTAATGGAACACCCATCTGTCCGCGAAGTTGCAGTTACAGGAATCCCAGACAAATCACGTGGTATGGCGGTCAAGGCAACAATTGTTTTAAACAAATACTTTCAACCAACAGATGCACTTGTTCGACAAATCCAAGACCATGTAAAATCACACACAGCGCACTATAAATGCCCGCGTGTTATTGAATTTGTTGATACACTACCAATGACAATCAGCGGTAAAATCAGACGCGCCCTAATCCGTACACTGGACAGCGCCAAAGAAAGCATCGTTGACCCGATAAAAAACACAATTGGTCTTAATAAAGATACTGATAAGTAAGAACACTATACTCAGCGCGCAATCCGCGCTGTTTTTTCTTTTTTACAGCAATTATTTATGTTATAATACCACACAAAAGGAGAATTAAAATGAAACGAACATTACCATTATTTTTTAGTGCACTGGCTATTCTTGGCACAACTGCCACGAATGCTGCGACCAATGTCGGCACACGCGCTGGAACAACTGCGAACTTATCGGATGCCCCTGCGACACGTGAACAAACCAGTGTAAATTACAAAAAATATACAACCCGTACAACAACCAAGACATACGAAACAAAAAACAATGGCGACATGTATTATGTAAAGCCTGCAAATCGCAATACAATGTATAAATCATATACTGGCGCCCAATCCCCTGCGGCAACTGCGACAAAAAGCACAGTACGCAAGACCCGTTCTGAAACCGTAACAACCAAGATGCGTCGCAAATACTACCTTGCACACCCATTCTTTCAACCATTGGGCGAAAAATTTGGTTCTATTACTGACCTTGGTTATACAACCAGTTCATATGACTTTGTAATCAATCAAACACTACCAATTCGCGAAATCGGCAGTGGCAGTGCATTTTCCTTAGCACTTGATGGTGTTGGTGGCAAATGGAAATCCAATCAAATTTCAGCCAAAGAACATTTCAGTTATGGTATCAACGACCAAATCGCATTGGTTGGCTTACTTGAATATGATATGAACGATTACAAGTTTGAATACGATAACGGTGCCCCAGCGGACACAATGGACGACAACGGACTGAATATATTTGGGCTTGGCGCACAATGGCGTTTTATCGACAACGACAAATGGATTGCAACCGCATCTGCATACTTCCAACATCAGAAAGACATATCAAACAATTTCTTGTTGGATATCAAGGCCGGCTACAAAGTATCTAAATCCACAATTTATGGATTGGTACGTGGCTGGTATCTTGATTTAGAAGGCAATTCTTATGGCAACGGCATAACCGGTTCTGACGAAAACGGCGATTCTGCAACATTCTATATTCCCTATCAGGTCGGCAGCAGCAATGCCATATACATCGAAGGTGGTCTTGGTATGTTCAGTGTTCTGAACGAAGATTGGACCCTAAACCTAGAGGGTACATTTGGTCATTACGACTGGCACAACCAGGCATCTATCAAGGGTGCAATTGGCTGGCAACCAAACGATTGGTTTGCGTTGAACCTATATGCTAAAACCGCATTCTATGACAGTGCGAACAGCAAAAATCTTGACCTATACTGGATGGAACCTCATATCGAAGCCGAAAATCCAGCTAATGGTGAAGTATTCCCACTGGAACAATTAACAAACATCGGGACAGTAAAATTGGATAACATTGCCGAAACAACAATCGGTGTACAGGCAATATTCCAGTTCTAAAATTATACACCCCTGCCCCCAACGATTACGCTTGGGGGCAAAAATACTTTTTTTCACAAAGCGAGAGAGAATTCCCATGCACAAATTTTTATCAAGAATCTTTATTGCATTATCATTACTACTACCAACACTTGGTCATTCAAACATACTTGAACACGACACATCTGACCCACTATACATACAACCAAAATCCAGCATATTATCAAAAACCACACTAACATACTGGGATCATATTCTTCGCGCAGGCCAGTCATTATCATACGGCTTTAACGATCGTTTATCTGTTGGTTTAAACATTCATTATCAACACGATTTTAACGGCAGTGAAGATGGCTTTGCATCAACAGACCTTGGTGGATTTTATCGTATTGCAACCGCGAACGACAACAATTCTGGCATCATATCAGATGTAATATTCGGTTTTAAATTCGGTGGCAGCAGTCATGTTCGCACCCCAGAATATGCGGACTCTACATACTACGCAGGACTTCGTTTTGGTCGTCAATGGGCTGGGATGACATTATCTGGCACGATTAAATCCAGTTGGATATTTGACGATTTGCGTGGCATGGCATTTCTTGATTTTATCCCCCAGGCATATTTCAGAATTGCCCCAGACTGGCGCTTTGGCACAGGTCTAACGATACGCGTCGCAACAAATCAAGACCGTATTACCGGCCAAAATTATGACCAAGAATGGCTGCATTTTAAACTAATTCGTCAATTTGGTCGCACGCAATATTCGGGCCATTTTGACTATGAATTCGAAAGCGACGACATCCAAGTTGGCGCACAAATAAACATTTTATTTTAACAACAACTTTTTGCTTTTTAATACCGTCAAATTATGTTAAAATAAAATAATAAAACTAGAAAAAACAGGAGTTGGGAATGTCATCATTTTTAAAGCATACATTCAGTTTAATCTTTGCATTCAGCATTGTATCTGTTGCACATGGTGTAACTGCGCGTCCTGGCATAATGCCAACAGGCAAGGTTACCAGCATTGCTGCATCTGGTCGTCGTATGCCCACGATGGCATCTGCATTGGCTAATGCTGCTGCGAACAACAACAGCGCCACATTACCTGCTGCAACAACATCTTCACTACTAGACGACACAAAATGCGTAAACGAATATCTGACCTGTATCAAGGCCCCAGAAAACTGTGGTTCAAACTTTGAAGAATGTACAACCAAGGTTCTATTCCATGCCAAGATGCCACAATGCATTGGCACACTGTACCAATGTTCAACTGGTGGAATTCAAAAGTTATTTGGCACAACCAATATGGACAATTTATCTCAGGTTGCCAGCAAAAATGAATTTGACGAAATCACTGACTACACATATCCAGACGACGACAGCGCACTGGGTCAGTTAATTACTGCTGGTGCAATATCAAATATGTACAACACATCTGATTGCGTGCGTCGTTACACCACATGTTTAAATCGCGAAAATGTTTGTGGTTCTGATTTTGAACTATGCACATCAAATTCAGAATTCAAAAAACAACGCGTCAGTTGCGATTCCGTACTGGCCCGCTGTCAAAGCGATGGCTTAAAAGAACTATTCGGCACTGCATCACGCACTGTTGACCCTGAAACCAGCAGTCGTGTTGGCACAATGATTGCAGACGGCGCAACATTGGCGGCAATAAATGCAGTATCGACCTGTTATCGTGTTGTTGATCAATGTATATTAAATGCCTGCACCAAGAATCCATACAAATGTTACGAGAACACCCCAGGTGCCCTTGTTGCAACCGTTGAATCGATATTAAAAGGCACAACCACACAATTATCTGACACCCTTTCCGAAGCATTAAGCAAATCGGACATCAACAGATACATTCGTGGCGAATGTATGGATACAATTGGTCAAAATAAATATTGCTATGCAACATTTATTGGCGACGGCAAAATGCCAACCAATTCTGAATTGCGCGATGAATTCAACCAAGAAGATGTCTTTTCTCAGGCATATTCTACCCGTATGAATTCTGGAATGATGTCCAAGATTTCTGACCTAGTAAATAAATTTGATACTGATGCCAAGGATAAGTGCACACAGACAATCCGCTCTTGCGCGATGCGCGTATGCGGTGGTGGTTCTGGCGCTGCATGCTATAAATTGGCCAGTGGTATCGGAATAAATGGCGACAACACATACCAAGAAATTCAACGTGGTTGCACATCTGTTGTGAACACCGATCCAAACTGTATTTATGCGGCGCAAAACCCGACAACATCTGGTGGCTTTAACTATACATACAACCAAGGGGACGCGTTTACAACCCTGTTCCCACACGCAGACACCAAACTTGATCCAATTGGGGTTGTTGCAAATCTGGACGCAACATTGAACAATTCATACAACGATGCAGCAATTGCACAAATGAAAAAACAATGTCAAACATTGGCAAGCAGTTGCGTCAGATCAATGTGCGGTCCTGACTATGTCAATTGCTATCGCAATCGTACAGACGTAATGTCCAGTTTGACCAGCACTGGCGACGCTGCATTTGATAAATCAATGAACAAGGTCGGTGGTGTACTTGACTATACAATCATACTGGGATTATGTGTTAACACCGTCAAAGACTCTGATGTCTGTGCAGAACATCTGGCAATTGAAACCGCAAAATTCAATATTAACCAAAATAACAATCTAGCCAACACATGGGGGACCAACGGTGGTGAAACCGCTGACTCTGTACGCTCTGGTTGGTATGATGCCGGCAGTGCAAGCAAAATGACCGCCGTAGAAGGTGTAAAAAAAGTTGACGAAAACGGTCAAGAAATCTGCACAAACAAATCCGGTGTCGAAGGTATATGTTATAAAATGGATGAAACAGGCAACATCTTTGATCAACCTGTATATGTATCAGTTGACACATATCGCCAAACACAGGTTGCGAACAGTTTGTTCAAGGATTTGGTCTATGACATTGAAAAAGAAGCCCAGGCAAAATATAACGCAAAATTAACCAAAGAACAAAATATGTGCCTGTCATCAAATGCCGGTGGCATAATAGGCAACAAAGACAACGGCTCTACATACATGTGGGTAAAACTAAAAGGCAAAGATGTACCAAAGAACTATGCGATGTCTGGTCTTGACACGAACCAATTCGTGGCCAGCAATGATTTATATGGTTCATTCTGTCGCCTGCGTGTAACATTGCAGTCCAACGATAAATATATCCAAGAAGCAATAAAAAATAACGCTTCATGGTCAACTGCATACTTTGCATTGGGTGATACATTTACCTGTGGTTCATGGTTATCATCTGCTGATTTAGAGGCATTGGCTGATGCAGCCGGCCAGGCAGCACGTGTTGCCACCGGTCTGGAAGACAAAGACGGCAAAGCCACCGACAAAGCACGTCGTCAAAAATTCTGGGCAACTGCCGCATCTGCAGTTACATTGGGTACCGGCGGTGCATTCCTGGGCAACAAGATTGCCGACGGTAAAATTGGTGGTTTGAACGGGAACAACCGTTCCAAGAAAATCATCAACAACATCAATTCTTGCAAAACAGATGCCCAGGCCGCACTGAATATGTTTGAACAATGGAAAAATGGTAGTTCTACACAGCAATTAACAGAACCAGCACTAAACACTGCGCTCAAGAATGCTAAAGACGCAATATCCGCCTTTGAAAGCATTGTAAAAAGTGCACAGGAATTGCCATCTGGCATGACACAGCTCAGTGCGAACACCATGATATCAAATGCTCGTGAGGCACTGGAGTTTAAACACGACGACCTTCTTGACACCGATGGAAGCACAATAGTCATAGAAACACAAAAAACTAAAACCGGCAAAGCGTACACCGAATTAGCAAAAATAAAAGAACAGTGCGAAAAGTTCACAAACACTGATGCAAAAGATGGCTGGTTCCAAAAATGGGGTGGTGCAACGATTGTTGGTGCTGGCACCGCATTGGCGGGTGGTTTGGCCGCATATCACATTGTCAAAGATGCCCATAATACAAAACTTGATTCAGCTGAACAAGAAGCCTATCAAGAATTTATGGACAATATCGGGTCGAAAATCCGTTGCTTTATCGGTGCTGACGAAGTCGGTACATATGGCGATATGATTTCGACATCGATGTCGGAATAGCAATATTCCAAAATCAATCGACACGAATTCCCCAAGCAATTGGGGGATTTTTAATTCCCCACCACTCACACATTCGTCATACCCGCGCAGCGGGTATCCATTGCCCCGCAGGGACATATTAAACACCCAACACACTCAGCCCTCATCGCCCCCGCGCATCGCGCCCACTCACACACTCGTCATTCCTGTATCAGGCCTCGTCCTCGTTCATCGTCATTCCTGCGCAGGCAGGAATCCATTGCCCCGCAGGGACTTATTAAACACCCAACACACTCAGCCCTCATCGCCCCCGCGTATCGGGCCCCGCCCTTACGCTCTCGTCATACCCGCGCAGGCGGGTATCCATTGCCCCGCAGGGACATATTAAACACCCAACACCCCACCCCCGTCTCTTCGTCATACCCGCGTATCGGGCCCCGCCCTTACACTCTCGTCATACCCGCGCAGGCGGGTATCCATTGCCCCGCAGGGACATATTGATATTTTTTATTTGTGCATTATAATTAGGCACTATGAAATCAGGCGGTTATGTTTATATCTTATCTTCCGGCCCAATGGGAACATTGTACATCGGTTCCACCACCGATTTAGTTGGACGTATTTGGCAACATAAAAATAAAATCATCCCAGGCTTTACTTCTAAATACAATATCAACAATCTGGTTTATTATGAATGGCACGATTCAATAAAAGAAATGGTTCTGCGCGAACGCCAATTAAAAAAATGGCAACGAAACTGGAAATATCGCTTAATTATTCAAAAAAATCCAGATTGGAATGATTTATACCCAGATGTATTATCTGAAAACGGTTATAACAACGAATAAAGGTCCCTGCGGGGCAGTGGATTCCCGCCTGCGCGGGAATGACGTGTGTATGTGAGCACCCCACAAAAATTATAAATATTCAACTCTTTATCATCGATGTGGCTTTTCACACACACCCCAACCCTTCGTCCCCCCCTCGTTCGTCGTCATACCCGCGCAGGCGGGTATCCATTGCCCCGCAGGGACTTATTCTTACCCGCCCCTTGCAGGGGTTAAAATTAATTATAATGATTTAGATAAAATCAATCCCGACAACGCAGTGTACAGAAGTTACATAAGTTGGCAGGATTGGTTTTAGATGAATTATTATGGTTAATTTTATAAAATTAAATAGAATGGTTTAGATAAACGCAGTGCCGGAAACGATGTGTACAAATGATACATGAGTTTCCGGCACCGCATTTAGATAGACCATTATATTTAATTTTTATTTGCAGTCTGCGATAAATTGTTCTATCTGCGCTGCCAACACCAAGTCTGTTGCCTTTTGTTTTTCAATCTGCTTTACCGCGTACAAAACTGTTGCATGATCACGACCACCAACAAAATTACCGATTTCCGCCAAGGACAAAGATGTCGCATTCTTTAATACAACCATCATTATCTGACGTGCAAAAACCAAGTTGCGACTGCGCCCATTTCCACAAACTGCATCATATGAAACACCTAATTTTTCGCACATATCACGAACCATCGCGTTTGGTGTTTTAACGGCTGTTAATGTATCTGCCAACAGACGTTTTGCAACATCAATATCAACATCTGCACCCATCAAGTCAACATATGTTTTGATTTTTGTCGCAACACCTGCAATCAAGTGGCCATCATTTGCGACGCGTGTAGCCAGAGCAGTTGCAACATCTGCCTTGACACCTGCGCGTTGCAAGATAACAGTTTTAACATGCGCGTTTGGTACTGCAACATCTGCAACCAATCCAGATGCCAAAACACCCTGAGAATGACGGTCAAATCCTGTCAAATTGCTGGGGGCTGCATCCGCAGTCAAAACAACATTTTTACCTGCATTACGCAAATCAACAATCAATTGCAAGAATTCTTCGGTTGATGCCTTTTTACCAGCCAACGCCTGAACATCGTCCAAAATAAACAAATTGCAGTTACGGCAGAAATCTTTAAATGCAAAAACATTATGTTCTTTCAAAGAACGTGTAAATTCAGAAACAAATTGTGCGCCAGACATTTTTACAACACGACCTGTACATGCACCTGCGATACAATCGGCCAACAAAGATTTACCACAACCAGCAGCCCCATAAATAAACAACTGTGTAAAAGGCGCAGTTCCTGTTGCCAATTTTTTGCATGCACATACAACAAATGCATTTTCATCAGATGTAACAAAACTATCAAAATTAACAGAATCCGCAACAGTCTTTACAACTGGTGCATATACCTGTGCCTGATTATCATTTGCAATTGATGCAGTTGCACGTGTTGCACTGTTACGAACAACGATATCCAACCCCAAACCAAATTCTGCTGCTACATCAGCTAAAACAGCCTTATGAACACTTGTAATAAAATCAGCCGAGAATTGATTTTGTGCACACAATACCAAATTTCCATCAACAACATCCATGGTCAAAGGTGCAATCCAAGAAGTAAAAGATGCAGAATCCATTTTTGCGGCAATGGCCCCCTTGATATTTTCCAAGTTTGTCATTTGTGTATTTGCCGCTGTTTGTGCCTGCATATTGTTTCTCCTTTCCTTCCTTCCGAGAAAGCCAATTCCACCCTGCCACAGGTTATAAAAACCACCCCAGGGAAAATACCTATTAATTCTTTTTTTATGAATTGTAATATTAATTTCTCCTTTCAAAAATCAGATTACAATTCACAGAATTAACAAATATTTTTTATTCCTACTTTAAACTCTCTCGCTTTAATTTGTTTGTTTATTTTTCTTTTGGATACGATTGATAATTTAGAATATAAAAATCAATTTACAACTAAATATTAACCGATTTTTGAACATTTATTTTTTGACAACGATTCGTTTTTTTGGCTGTTTTCTGCCCTTTGTATATACACTGTATAGACATTTTTTTCAAACCAAACGAACATAACCACCATCGACTTTTTGAACTAAACCTTGCAATTCCAAGACAACCAAATCTCGTTTAATTTCCGAAACAGATTTTTTGACAACTTCTGCCAATACAGATTCTGACACTGGATTTGTTCCTAACGCATCAAGAAGATTATTTTCCGCATTAAACTTTTCTAATTTTTTTTCAGAATTTGCATCAAACCTTTCTGTTTTAAAAAAATCTTGTATCCCCATACACAGTTTTGCATCACCCGACCGAATCAGAGAATTCGGCCCAACTGCGCGCAAATCTGCGGGATGTGATGGTATTGCCCACAATTCGCGTCCATAATCGATTGCGAATCGGGCAGTTGTCATAGAACCAGACTTTAAATCAGCCTCACCCAGAATCAGTTTATCTGCCAATCCTGCCACCCATCTGTTTCGTTGAACAAAATTAGTTGCAACTGGGACAAAGCCAACTGGCATCTCACTGATAACCGCACCACGTTCTAGTATTTGATAATATAACGATTCGTTTTCCGGCGGCCAAACATAATCCACCCCACCCGCCAAGACCGCAATTGTTTGCATATTGCCCTGTGCACGCAATGCCCCACGATGTGCTGCGGTATCTGTACCGATTGCCATACCCGAAACAACAACCGTCCCCGAATCGGCAAATGCCTGTGCCAAATCTGCGACAAAATTCATTCCTGCAACTGTTGCGTGCCTTGTACCAACAATCGACACCATCGGTCTTGATAAAGAATCTAAATTGCCACGCACAGAAATCACTGGCGGATGATTTTTTACTTTTCTCAAATTTTCAGGATACAACACATCATCATCTGATAAATAATGTATCCCCAGTTGCTGTGCTTTTTCCATTTCGCGTTTAACCGAATCGCAAAACGCAACATCCGGTCCCAAAGACAGCACAGCCGATGCCACATTACCGAATCGTTTAATTAATGAATTAAACTTTACGGGTCCAATCCCAGGCGTACGCAAAATCAATAACTTGTTATAAATATCTGACATAAACATATAATATAAAACCCTTCTAATTAAATAAAGCACAATATCCAGATAAAAAAACCTGCCACAGCAGGTTGAATTATTTCAAAAACTATTTCATCGAATCCAGCAAAGGAAACACATCCTTATACTTAGTGCAGTCTGCCGGTTCTGTTTGATTTTTATAAGAGGTTTCAAACTCAGTACACTTTTTTCTTAACTGTCCCAACTTTGTTGTAAATTCATTATATTTCGCTGCATCTTCCTTTTGCAAAGTCAACAATTGCGAACGCAACAATTGTGCATCAGACAAATTTTCATTATATTGCCCCTCGACCTTACCACCGATTACCTTGTTTCCAAACAATTCCATCGCGCCGACACCAACACCTGCCCCACCGACAACCGCAGCAATAGTCCCCAGCGTACGCCCCTTCTTTTTTGCATCCAATATCTGTTGCTTCAAAGCCTCATAATCTGCCCATTCGCCACAAGTAACCACCTGCCCCATTTCAAAATACCTTGTCGGCACATTTGAAACATTAATTTTTGGATCATTTGACTTCAACGCAGTCTTTACGAAACAAGTATTATTCTCAGGCTCTTCAACATCTTCAACCATTGACACATAACTAGAAGAATCACTATATCGTGATGCCCAAACAAAAGTATTACTTATACCGATATTATTGCTAATGCAAGCCAATCTTTCCTTTTCACGCATATTCTTTTTAACAGACAGCATTTCATCAGGATTAATTTCTAAATTAGCATTCACATCACCCGCTTTAAGACTTGCTTTACTAACAACAGCCTCGTCTGCGGTTAATGTTGCAGCGGCAGAAATCTGATTTTTAGATGCCACCCCTGCCCTTGGTGCAGCCATCATTTTCTCTGACATAGACGGCCTTGCAGCACCTGCATCAGAAACAAACAAACAAAACATACCGAAAAACAAAAGAAATGATTTTTTCATATTCTCTTTCCTCATTATTGGGCATTATACCACAAAAAGCGCCAAAAATAAAGACAAAAGACTTACTTTTTCCATTTCCACTCTATTTTCGATTCGTTTTTTGTAATTAGTCGTTTGATATTTTCGCGATGTCGCGACATACACAACAGCCCAATTGCCAGAAAAGGCCAACCGATACCGCCCCCCATCACAAATCCAAACACAGGTATAAGGCAAAACACAACTGTTGCCCCCAAAGACGAAATACCAGAATACAACGCGACCAGCAACCATTCAATTCCACAAATTGCAAACACCAATGGCGACATAGCCAACATTACCCCAAACAACGAAGAAATTCCTTTTCCGCCCTTAAACCGCAACCATATTGGATAACAATGTCCCACAATTGCGACAAATCCGCACCATGCACCAAATGCACCACCTGCAACATATTTTCCAATCAAGACCGCCACAATTGCCTTCAACATATCCAGCAACCACACCAACCCTGCCATACGCAAACCACCGACACGCATAACATTAGTTGCCCCAATATTACCACTGCCGACCTTTCTTAAATCGCCCCTACCTGCGACCTTGGTCAGCAACAATCCCATTGGAATACTACCTAATAAATAAGAAAATAAAATTGCAATTAAATAGATCATGTTATTTTTCCTTGATTTTATATTTGTTTCTTATAAAATATCAAAATCAAATCAAAAATAAAAGGAAAATAACGTGGCGAATCATAAGTCATCTAAAAAAAGAATTTTGGTTTCGGCCAAAAAGAACGCAATAAACACTGCCCGTCGCAGTGCGGTTAAGACAGCGACCAAGAAAGCAATTGTTGCCATTACATCTGGTGACAAAGATGTTGCAATCGTTGCCACCCGCAATGCAGAGAGCAAAATCATGAAGGCTGCCGGCAAAGTAATGCCAAAAAAGCGTGCTGCCCGCAAGATTTCGCGTTTGGCCAAGAAAGTTTCCAAAATGGCTTAATAAAGAATAAAAAATTCCCCGATTGGGGAATTTTTTTATGAAAGCACAACAAAAAAAGCGCGCATTATCCGCGCGCACTTAACTATTCAAACCACACAAAAACAGAACCAGATGGTGGTGTACCATTTGGTTGTGCGGTTGCAATTGTATTAAATCGAACATCATCACCCGCTGCAACCGTATTTTCCGATGTTCCAACCGGCAGACGCGCAAAGGAAACCGTACCACTTGTCAAATTATCCGCATTTGTCTGATTAAGATTTTCTACATTTCCCAATCCAATCTGCGCCTTGGTAACTGAATGTGGATTTTGCACATTATTTGCATGTTCCGCAATTTTCTGTCCCATATATTCAGAACTGGGGATATTGGCATAGGCCGCCACACTGCCCATCATTATCCCAGAAACAATAAATAATTTTTTCATTAACATCTTATATGCCCTCCTTTCTTTTATTTAATTCAATGGTGCGCCCCAATTTTGTTGAATTCCACGTTCAACATCCATTGGGCTAACCAGTACCTGTGGTGTCAAGATAACCACCAACACTTCACGCGTAGATGACGATTCACGCGACCCAGACAACGCCATAAAATCTGGATTCCCCAAGCCATAACGTGTATCTTCATTTGTCTGCTTTTCAAACCCAGATAATACTAACATTTGACCTGATTCCATAATAATTTCCTGCATAAAACTGCGTTCTTCAACCTCTGGCAACTGCAAAGTAACCTCGCCAATTGTCTGTGTTGACATACGCAATAATTCACGCACCGACATACGGAACAGCAACAAAATTTTTCCATTTTCTAGGACATTCGGCAACAACTGCATTGTAAACCCTGTCTCTAAATCATCCTGATCAACAGTACTTGATTCAACCGTTGTAAAATTTCGTGATTCGAATCGTTTTATATAGCCAGTTGTGCGTGTATTGCTAACCGGCGCAACACGATTCGAACGTGTGGTTACACCAACATTTGTTACCAACGAAACCTTACCCTGCTTTGCCAAAGCCTCTATCAACGCAGCACTGCCTGCAACACCAGACAACGAACCGTTCATAATCTGATCTTGTGTATATGCACCTTCTACCATTGTTCCACCTTCCATATGTGTGGCACCAGTTAACGCAGAAACCGCATTAGATAACACCGCAATATTCATAGAGCTTGCCTCAGTCGAAGCCAAATTATTTTTCGGATTTGCAACAATATTCAACCCAGATGTAGAATTAATCGCCGCTGCCAAATTCAAACCAAATGCAGTATCATTAGACAAAGTTACCTGTAAAACCTTAACATCAATTGTTACCAATTGACTTAACCGTTTATTCTGTCTTTCGATATATTCACCAACACGCGCCAACACAGATGGCGATGCAGTTACTGTAATTGTCCCCAGACTGCGCGAAACGGTAAAATCGGCATTACTACTTTTTCCCAAGATAGACGAAATAGCATTTTCAACCTCGTCCCATTCCTTCAATGTAGACTGCAATGAAACCTCATTAGAATTATCTGTCGAAACAGATGTTTGATATGCAACCTCTGTCCCCAAGGCATACAAAGTAAATGTACGCGTTTCCGTTTCATAGAACACAATTGAATTCTTATCATAGTACCACAACAAATCTAAATCAGTCGCGACCTGAGATAACAACCCAGACAACTTTCCTGTATATGCAACATTAACCTGATTTCTAAGTTTATCATACGAAACCTGACCATCAATTTTCACAGGAATTCCCGTAATTGAATAAATATCATTTGCCAAGACCTGCAATGAAACAGGCTCATTCAACAAAATAGTTACCCCAGTATCAGTTTCGAACTTCGCAGGCAAATTATTACGATGTTCCAGCACCACAGATTTATTTCCCAACCAAACACCTTCGGACACAGAAACAGTATCACCGCTTGCGACCTTGGCACGTGGATTTTTTGCCATTTCAAACGCATCATATGCATTAACAAAGTCTTGGTCAACGGTTGCCGCTACCTTGGCAGACTCACGCTTTGCGCATCCTGCAACTGCGACAGCCCCCAAAACACAAACAGCAAAAATCTTTAATGTTTTCATCATAATATATCTCCTTAGCAGACATCCCCATCACTATTCATCAACCGTAGAAACCACCAAAACCCTATTCCCTTTATAGAACTTTGCATATGGTACAGGTGTTGCACGTCCAAAATTACGAACCAAAGCCGACGCTACATCAACAAAGCGTCCTTTAAATACTGCGCTTGCCTCAATTGGATATTCGCGCGCGGTTGTCCAAACCAAATCCCAACCTTCTTTATCCGCCCACGATTGCAAGACCTCTCTTAATGTCTGCCCATTTACAACAACCCAAGAACGCACCTGATCTTTCAATACTTTTGGCGCCTCAGCATCTGCAGAAACATCCACTGCAATTTCTTCCTCTGGCACATTTGCCAAGGCATCAGACGCACTTGCATAATTCTCTGTTTCTTCTTCTAAAACCTCGCTATTACCACTAACCGCAACAATAGTCCCCTCTTCTACCACAACCTCACTTTCATAGGAAGTAACAACAATTCTACCATTTTCTGCAACGGATACAGTAACACTGCCATCTGCAGATGTTGCGACAACATCACCACCATCCTGTGTAATTTGACTTGTTCCATTTGCAGAAACCGCACCACTTTCAGACACAACCACATTACCATCAGCCATAGAAATAACTACATTACTTCCATCAGAAGAAACAACTGCGTTTCCATTATCCAAAACCGCTTTTTTAACATCAGTTCCTTTTTTCGCATTAAAATTCATATTATTCCTTAGCGAAAACGCGTTATAAGCATCTGCACTACCACACACCTTGCGTCCACTGCGCGACACAGCCAAAACATTTCCACCATCGTCTTCTAAAACCTCGCGATGCAATAATGGCATTTCCGTATTAGACAAACACTCATCATCAAAACCAACAGGAATCTGCGTACCATGCAACATATTCGCACCACCAGACCAGCCTGTAAATTCACCACGTGCCCCAATATTAAAGTTATTTTCAACAACTAAATCATCACCAACCTTTGACACAATGCGAATATTATCATCCTGTCGTTTAACCTTTGGATTTCCCTCACAACCGACCTCAACATCCGCCTCTGACCCAATCAAAGGCCATGTTGGAATCTGTTCCTGCACAACAACAGTATCCTCGTACGGGACAACTTCGTTATCATAAAAAACCTCTGAGGTTACAATTTGTTGCAAATCATCAGATGCGAAACAATACCCCGCGGCAGTTGCAAACATCGCAAAAATCAATATCTTACGGAACATACAGACCTTCCTTTACTTCCTTCTTTAATAATTATTATAACAATTTGACCGAATCTGTGCAAGACCTAAAAACAGGCTATAAAAAACTAAAAAAGATAAAATTCTGCGAATCGATAAAATTATGTTATACTGTCATTAAATTTCAAAAACAGCGAAGCCTAAGGACACAGTCATGCAAACAACCATCATACTGGTTTTACTTACTTTAATAACAATATCAATAATTGGTCTGTTTATATACATCCGCAAACTGGACGCATGCACAACCAACCTGAACAAGACGCTTGAACACCAATACAACTTATTGGTCAAAATCCAATCTATTCTAAAGAACAAATCTGCGACCAACGCTGTTGCAGAACACGCAGAAATGATATACCAAGACCTGTTGCAAAATCTTATTCCAATTATGGCATCCATTGACATAATGCCACGCAACACGCCCGAGCATGCACTATGGCGCGCCCTTGGGGGCATAATGGACGAATACGCCAAGAATCCCTTTGCGCTTGAAAAATTGCGTCGTGCAATAAAACTAGACTCTGAGGTTCTTCGTAATATTGACAATTACATCCGTCGCGCAGACAATTTTCTGCACCACTTAAACACCACCGAAACGGACGGGTTATTGGCATCAACATTTACAGACGGTCTGCTGGGACAATCGCTAACCTTTTTTGCACAGGCAAAACAACTTGCAAATCAAACAGATTAATAACAATGCCAAAATTATCAGACAAACTTATTCGCGAAATATCCAACGCACGCCACGAACCAGACTGGTTACTTCAATGGCGTCTATCCGCATTTAAGTTCTGGCAAAATATGCAACCACCAACCTGGGCCGAATTGGACATACCCGATATAGATTATGACGACCTAAATTATTATAACGCCCCCACTCCAATCGACAATTCAGACCTAGAACAAATATATGACAAGATGGGTCTGCCCCCCAGTGAAAAACAAGCGTTATTAGGTATGGCGACCGACACTGTAATTGACAGTCGCTCTGTTCACACATCTTATCAATCAGAACTAGAAAAACATGGCATAATATTTTTACCATTTTCTGATGCCGTACAAAAACACCCAGACCTTGTCAAAAAACACCTTGGCACTGTTGTACCCAGCACAGATAATTACTATGCCGCCCTAAATGCAGCAGTATTTTCCGATGGCACATTTGTATACATTCCACCTAACACTAAGTGCCCAATTGATTTAGCCAGTTATTTTAGAATAGAAACCGCAAAAATTGGTCAATTTGAACGCACCCTAATCATCGCAGACACTGGCGCAGAACTAACATATATGGAGGGTTGCAGCGCCCCCCGTCGTCCAAACCACCAACTTCACAGCGGTGTCGTAGAAATCATTGTCAACGCAGACGCAACAGTTAAGTACGCAACAGTCCAAAACTGGTACTCTGGAAAATACGATGGCAAAAGAAACACTGGTGGCATATTAAACTTTGTTACCAAGCGCGGTCGTTGCGCCGACAATGCAAAACTACTCTGGACTCAAATGGAAATAGGCTCTGCCCTTACATGGAAATACCCGTCTACAATATTATCAGGCAAAAATTCATACAGCGACTTTTATTCACTATCTATAACCCGCGATGGTCAAATGGCCGACACAGGAACCAAGATGATACACATTGGCGACAACAGCATCTCAAACATAGTTTCTTATGGTGTTGCAACCGATTCATCTGTTCAAACATTTCGCAGTCTTATATCTTTTTCAGGGAACAATTGCACCTGCGCTTCTAAATGCGACAGCAGACTTATCGGCAACACCGCAACCGCCAACACCTTGCCACGTGTCATACACAGTGGCGACAACAACCAAATCTCGCACGAGGCTACCACAGGCGCCATCGACACCGCCACCCTAACCTATCTAAATATGGCAGGCATTGAAACCGACACAGCAATTGCATTAATTATTGGCGCGGCTGCAACCCCGGTTTTATCGCGACTACCTATGGAATTTTTGGTTGAATCAAAACAACTAATTCAAATGGCACTATCAAAGGACTAACAGATGCTGATTATCGAGAATCTATTTGTGAACTACAAAGATACTGAATTATTACACAATATAAACCTGACCATCAAGACAGGCGCACGCCATTTATTATCAGGCCACAACGGTTCTGGCAAATCCAGTCTGGTACGCACAATCGCCGGCGACAGCGACTATACAATAAAATCAGGAAAAATTATTTTTAACAATATCGACATCACAGACGATAATGCGACCAAGCGCGCCCTTCTTGGTATTTTTCTTGGTGCACAAAATGTACCTGAAATCCCAGGTTTATCAGTACTCAGTTTTCTAAAACATTCATGTATTGCGCACACGCACTTTCGCACAGGCCACGATTTATCGATGGGTGAATTCCTAGAAAAGTTAGAAAACAACAGAACAAAACTAAACATCCCACGTGAATGGCTTAATCGCGGAATGAATGTCGGCTTTTCTGGTGGCGAACGCAAGCGTCTAATGCTATTACAACTATTAATGACAGAACCAAAACTTGCCATACTTGACGAACCTGATTCAGGCGCAGATTCAACAACACAACAACTAATTGCAGAAACAATTAAATCTATGCCAGAAACTACATTTTTATTTATCAGTCATCAACCCGCATTTACAGACCTGATTTCACCGACTGATACAACAACTTTATCTGCCGGCAAAATTGTGATAAAATAACAAGAAACAAAAGGACTAAAAAAATGAACACCAATCAAAATTTATCCACATGGACACTTTGGCAACCATTAAAATTTTCTTGTCTATTTTTTGGGCTAACATGCATACTTATGTTTTTATACAGCATTTTTTGTGCTGTCTTTGGAACGCTTCTTTCGCCAATTATGCTTACAATTATAACAAGTTTTTCTTTTATATTCTGCTTATACAAACTAATAAAGAAATTACCAAAGCACAACATGGACAGAACATCATTCATTATGATACATAATGCACAAACAATCCTGTATTTTACAGGCACAATTTTATCTGCATTTGTATTTTTTGATTATGCCAGTCAAAACATAAACAACATACTATTTGCACAATCAAACATCAGCATAATATCACTAATATTTTTAACAATATTTTCAATATTCTTACTAACACTTATCGGACTAAGGATTTCTAATATATACGCTAAATTCTGCCGCATACGCAGTTTTAAGATACCTACATACAAGATATTTTTAACTATGCCATTTGGGTTTGCCGCATTATGGATTCCAGGTTATATCCTAGCGCCTACCAACAAAGAAAAAACAAATACAAAGACACAATTAAAATGGTATAAAAAATTCACAAAATGGGCAACCTCTACACTATCAAACTGCATAATATCATTTATTTTAATCAGCATATTTCTTGATTTATTTTTCAATTTTAATTCGACATTACTGTTAACAACATTTGCCCTAGTATTTGGAATATGGGCACTGCAAATTGGCGCCCAGAAATTCACAAAAAAAATCACCGGTGCATACACAAACTTTGCAATTATTGCAAATATAGTTTTACTTGTCGCAACAATATTTATATTTTCACAAGGCACAAATTCAGTTGCACCAGACACACAAATAACAATAACAGAAACAACCACCGTATCCCAAGGACTAGAACAATGAACAAACTACTTATTTTTATTGGACTTATATTAATTTTATGGTTTGGGCGCTCTATAATAATACCATTATTAATAGCGACATTTTTATGGTACCTGATGAACGCAATATCAGACTACTATCGCAAGATTTTTCCCAACAAAAATTCTACTAAATACGGAACAAAACAGTGGCAAATAACATTTGATATCGCATCACATATTGGCACAATTGTAACTGTATTTCTTGTTGCCTATTTATTCATAACGCAAATCAAACCTATGTTTTCTGAATTATTAACGGCATTACCTGCACTACAAGACAAACTGGTTTCATTTGGCACCTACCTATCAAATTCAGTCGGCATAAAGTTTGATACCAACCTAATACCAAACATCACCAAGATTGCGGCCAATATTGGTTCTTCAATTGCAGGACTTGCCGCCTCTATGGGAATGGTTCTAGTATATATGATATTTATGTTTATCGAGCAAAGCACATTCAACAAAAAATTTCAGGCAATGTTTCCAAACAAGCGCCAATCTAAAAAAATGCGTTATATAATCGACAGTATTGACACCAACATGAAAAAATATTTATTTGTTAAAACTGCTATTTCTGGCATAACAGGTGTTGCTTCATACATATGGCTACAACTTATTGGTGTTGAATTTGCGGGTGTATGGGCATTTATAGTCTTTATTACCAGTTACATTCCAACAATTGGTGCATTTGTTGCATGTGGTCTGCCAATTTTATATTCACTTGTTTCTGCCCCATCACTACAACAACCAATATTAACAGCGATTGGATTAATTGGTTTACAAATACTATTTGGCAACATAATTGAGCCTAAATTAACAGGAAAAACATTAAATCTATCAACACTTGCTATTTTGATTAATCTTGTTTTCTGGGGTATGGTATGGGGAATTGCAGGTATGTTCTTCAGCGTACCAATGCTGGTTGCAATTTATATAATCTGCGCACAATTTGATGCAACGCGTCCAATTGCAATTTTGTTATCTGCAAACGGCGAAATCCCCGACAAAGATGACGATTAAAAATTCGTTCTATACGCATAACAACCGGTCTTTTTTCTAAGACCGGTTAATTATTGCAATTGCATTTTCCAGAATTACACGTGCAGATTCAGAATCTAATTTTTCTTTTAAATCCCGCACACGAACCCGCCCCATTTCTTCTTGGGCTACGACCGAAGTTAAATTCTCTTCTAGCACACAAATTGGCAAATCAATTTTTTCCGACAATTGCTTTATAAATTCTCGCACCAGAACAGTTGTTTCTGAATCGGTACCATCATTATACACTGGCAACCCAACAACAATTCCAACAGTTCCCTCTTCCATCGCACATTTTGCAACAATATCTGCCTGATTATTTTGACCAGACTTAAAATTCAACACAGGACGCGTAAAAACAAATTGTCGCGTTGCGTCTGACACAGCGACACCAACGCGTCGCATTCCCCAGTCGACCCCCAACACACGCCCAACACGCGGAAAAACCTTGAAATCCTGTAAAATCATAGTATAATTCCTTTACTTTACAAATATAGGATTGAAAATGGCATTTAGCAAGCAACAATTACAAAAATTCGCTGATTTAATACAGATTGAAATCACACCAGAAGAAATGGAAAAAATGAATATTGATTCTGTTGTTGAATGGCTGGACAAATTAAAGCAAATCGACACAACTGGTGTAAAGCCTTTACTTAACCCATCTGAACATAAATTGCCCACACGCGCAGACATTGTAACAGATGGTAATATTCGCGACTTGGTTCTGGCAAACACACCTGATAATGCCGGCACATCACGCGGCTATTTCGCAGTACCCAAGGTTATGGATGGTGAATAAAATGCCAGACACAAAAAAAAATATTCCTGTAAAATTTATTGTCACGGATGTATACGACCCAGAATTTTCCTCATTTGAGCAAGAAATAGGAAAAATCGATCGCAATAACTTGGAATGGATAATGTCCGAATTTTCTGACGAAAAGAACACTGTAACACCAGACTCATGTGTACGCACTATGTCTATTCAACTTATGGACACTGTCAATTTTGGCAGAAACCCATTTCATAACAAACGTAATCAGTCAGTTGAAATATCTAACATCTTCTATTTCTCGGACGCAAAACCAAAATGCACAAGTGTACCACACGGGGCAGACGAAGACATGAAAATGGGTATATGTTGCAAAAATTTAGCAGACGGCAAATGTCATGACGAATTCATACGACGCACGCTGGGCGCAACATTATTCCCACAACATTACACAAAAGATAAACAAAAATAAAACAGGCCCAACGATGAAACCCAATAAAAAACATTTAAGAAACTTTGACAACCTATCAAACCAGATAATAGTCGCTTCTGTAAATTACGATTTTCAGGCTGACAAACTTGCAAAAAGACACAATATAAACTTTAATGCAGAAGACTTACTAGACCGCCCAGAATATTATGAATATCTGGAAGATGTTGGACAGCTTTTGGCAGAATACGAAATTCAACAATCTGTTTTAAATGCAAAACGTGTTGCCGAATTACTAATCGGATACAACATTGCACATCGTGGTAAAAAACTGCACCCATCTGCAATAACCAAGAAATTAAGCAAACTGCCCGAAGCACACGCCGAAACAATTTATTACGCAATAAATGACAGCCATTTTAATTCCCCTGTATTAACGGCCCAACCATATTTACATTCTATATTGCAGAAAAAATACGGGGTCTTATTATTGGATGAAAAATACTTTGAATACCTGCATGCGCTATTGAACAATCCACGTATACAACCGTCACAAAAACAACGCGAAAAAATTTTCGCAATCTTAAAATTGTTTCACAGCACAACCGTAAAACCCTATTTGAACAACAAACAAAAATAAAAGAAGAAAAAGATGATTAACCTGACACTAAGCGAAGCTTTACAAAAATTAAACAATCGTGAAATTTCCGCTGTTGAATTAACACGTGCATATTTGGAACGTATTGAAAAATATGGGGCCGATTTAAATTGTTATATAACAACAACCCCAGAACGCGCAATGGCGGATGCTGCGGCATCTGACGCGCGACGCGCTGCAGGCGAAACATTGGCACTGGACGGAATTCCAATTGCAATGAAGGACTTATTTGCCACGCGTGGCATACGCACAACTGCTGCATCACGCATATTGGAAAATTTTGTTCCAGAATACGAATCAACAATTTCGCAAAAATTTATTGATGCGGGTACTGTACTACTTGGTAAGGCTAACTTAGATGAATTTGCGATGGGCACATTCAGCAAGACCAGTTTCTTTGGTGCACCTGTCAACCCATGGCAATTTGAAAAACATCTAACCGCGGGCGGTTCTTCTGGTGGTTCAACATCTGCTGTTGCAGGTGGTCTGGCATTGGCGGCAACCGGCACAGACACCGGCGGTTCGATTCGTTTCCCTGCATCTATCACAGGTTTGGTTGGTGTAAAGCCAACATACGGTTTATGTTCACGTTGGGGTTGTATTGCATTTGCATCCAGTTTGGACACCCCTGGTCCAATTACACGCACTGTTGATGATGCCGCGCTTGTTTTATCTGCAATGGCTGGCCATGATGACAAAGATTCAACATCGTGCCACTCTGACTTTAAGTGCAACGAACCATTATCACCAATTCTTGGTAATGGGAAAAAATTACGTGTTGGTATAATTCGCGAATTTTCAAATGTCGAAGTTTCACCAGATATGAAATCAGCATTTGAAAAACGAATCGCAGACTTAAAATCGATGGGTGCCGAAATAGTCGAAGTATCTATTCCAAACATCTTGGATGCATTGGCGGCATATCACATCATCGCCCCGGCTGAGGCATCATCAAATCTTGCACGTTATGACGGTATGCGTTATGGTCTGCGTGTCGAAGGCAAAGATATCTATGACACATACAAAAAGACACGTGCTGCTGGTTTTGGCGATGAAGTAAAACGTCGTGTAATTGTCGGCACTGCTGTTTTATCCAGCGAATCGTACGATGTATATTTTATGCAGGCTGCACGCGTTCGTCGTATGATTGCAGACAGCTTTAACACCGCATTTGAACAATGTGATTTAATTATTTGTCCATCTGGCGCAGGCACTGCAATGCCACTTGATTCTGATTTGACGCCATTGGAATATTATGCACTGGATTTGTTTACAGTTGCGATGAATCTGGCCGGTATTCCTGCCTGCACTGTTCCATGCGGATTGGCACAAAACGGGTTACCACTTGGAATGCAGGTTGTTGGTCGTCGCTTTGACGATATGCGTGTTCTGCAATTGGCAAAGCACATTGAAACGGCTGCCAACATTGACAATCGTCCAACAATAATAATGGGGAAATAAAAAATGACCGTTAAAACGGCCTCATTAAAAAAACTGGTGGCTAGGGACGGAATCGAACCGCCGACACAGGGATTTTCAGTCCCTTGCTCTACCAACTGAGCTACCTAGCCAACGCGAAAGCAATAATAAGATACTAAAAACAAAAAATCAAGGGAAAAAGACAAAATGTTTACAATAAAAGGCAAAACAACAGATTGGGAAGTCGTAATTGGGCTTGAAACACATATTGAAGTCCTGTCTAAATCAAAATTATTCAGCGGTGCATCTGCGGATTACAACCCAACAGTATCACCAAACACCCAGGTTTCTATGATTGATGTTGCGATGCCTGGAATGTTACCTGTTTTGAACGAACATTGTGTTGAACAAGCGATTAAATTCGGGCTTGGCATAAATGCAGAAATATCCAGAACCAGTCGTTTTGCACGCAAACAATATTTTTACCCTGACCTGCCCCAAGGCTATCAAATTTCACAACCTGCGGATGAACCACCTGTTGTTGGTCGTGGTTGGATTGAAATTATTGGGGACGATGGCAATCCTAAAAAGATTTTCATTGAACGCGCCCATATGGAACAGGACGCCGCCAAGAACAAACACGATATGCACCCATCAAAATCATTCGTGGACTTTAACCGCACCGGCGTTATGTTATTGGAAATTGTTACATTTTTGGACACCAAGAACCCAGAAAACAATTCATACATAACATCCCCAGACGAAGCAGAACGTTATCTGCGCGCGATTCGTGAAATCGCACGTGCACTGGGCGTATCCAAGGCAAATATGGAAGAAGGCTCTATGCGTGCAGACGTAAATGTATCGGTCCGCCCAGTTGGCTCAACCGAATTCCGCACACGCACTGAAACAAAAAATATGGTGTCATTTAAATTTATCAAAACAGCAATTGAATACGAAGCGCGTCGCCAAATTGAAATCTATGAAAACGGTGGCACAGTTTCACAAGACACAATGCGCTTTAACCAAGAAGATGGAACAACAACTGTTATGCGCAGCAAAGAAGACGCATTGGATTATCGCTACTTCCCTGACCCAGATTTACTACCAATCGAAATATCAGATGAAACAATCGAACGCATTCGTGCAACTATGCCAGAACTGCCATCACAGACACGCACGCGCTATACGGCAGAATTCGGGCTTTCTGAATACGACGCTGCCCGTCTGACAGAAACAATTGACATCTCACATTGGTATGATACTGCCGTAAATGGCAAGGTAGAAAACGCAAAATCAATTGCGAACTGGATGATAAGTGAATTATTTGCCCACCCTGAAAACTGGGACGTAAAAAACGAAAAATCAGGTATCATCGACGATATGCGTATTATCACACCAACCGACTTATCTGAATTGGTTGAAATGATTTCTGCCAAAGAAATCAATGGAAAACAAGCCAAAGACATCTTTATCAAAATGCTGGATGGCGAAAGTGGCACGCCACACGATATTGCAAATAAATTTGGTATGAAACAAATGACCGACACTGGCGCAATTGAAAAAATCATAGATGAAGTCATTGCTGCAAACCCTGCACAGGTTGAACAATATAAATCTGGCAAAGTTGGACTGCTTGGATTCTTTGTTGGTAATGTAATGCGCGCCTCTCAGGGTCAAGCAAACCCAGCCACAGTTAACGAAATTTTACAAAAGAAACTAGCATAAAAGGAGAAAACAAAATGACACAAACGATAAAAGTATTAACACTAATCGATTACAATCCAATTACTGGTGCAAAGTATGGCGAAAAAGAAATCAGACTAAACGAACTGGAACTGATGTACAAATCAGAACAACTAAAACAAAAAACAGAAAAAGCAAAATTCAATACACACCTAAAACAACGGTAAAAAAATGTTTCTTGAATTATTTCGTGAAATGAAAACCTTTGAAGCCAAATCCAAGATTACGCAACGCGCTGTCAAACACCAATACAGGTATGCACTGCGCGCTCAAAGACTTTCACAGCAATATAGAAATAATTTTTTACAAAACAGAACACGACAAAAATAAGATAATCAAAATGCAGAAATTCTTTATTCAAACCTTTGGCTGTCAAATGAATGTTTATGATGGTTGGCGCATTGCAACAATGCTGGAACACCATGGAATGGTGCGTACAGACGATATTTCTGATGCTGACATAATCATTCTAAACACATGTGCTGTTCGCGCCAAGGCAACTGATAAAGTATTTTCTGCATTGGGTCGTATTCGTCGTGCAAAAAAACCATCTGCATTATTCGGCATTGTTGGTTGCGTTGCACGCGAATCAGGCGCAGATGCCTTTCGCAGAATTCCTGATTTAAATTTCGTTCTGGGGCCACAAAGTTATCACAAATTACCAGAAATATTAAAGAATCCAGACACAAAACTATTAAATATAGACCTAGGTGGGCTAGAAAAATTTGATGAACTGCCCCAGATGGAACGCAGTCCACGCGTTGCATATATTCCAATTCAAGAAGGTTGTAATCACTGTTGCACATATTGCATTGTGCCATACACACGCGGACGCGAAATATCACGTGCATACGATGACGTTATACGCGACACTATACACGCTGCGAAAACAGGCGCAATTGAAATTTGCTTTCTTGGTCAAAATGTAAATGGATACAAATACACAGACGATAAAGGACATACATATCGCCTGTCCGACTTAATACGCGAAACAGCAAAAATCCCAGAAATAATGCGTATACGCTTCACTTCCAGCTATCCAACAGAAATGACAGATGACCTGATTAAAATGTTTGCAATCGAACCAAAACTGCTACCATTTTTAAATATGCCGATTCAAAGTGGTTCAAAAAACATTTTAACAAAAATGAACCGCCCTTATACACTTGAATTATATTGCGACATTATAAACAAACTAAAAACCGCCAGACCAGAGATTCAAATTTCATCTGATTTTATCGTTGGATTCCCTGGTGAAACAGATGAAGATTTCGCAGAAACAATGCGTATAGCGCAAAAAATTAAATATATAAATTCATACTCTTTCAAATATTCACCGCGCCCACACACAGGTGCCGCACTTATGCCGAACCAAGTTCCAGAAAATATCAAGGCCGCCCGTCTTGCTGAACTTGATTCATACCTTAACGAACTGCAACGCGACTTCAATGAATCTTGCATTGACAAAACATTATCCTGCCTGCTAGAAGGCCCAGACAAAACAGGTAAACACCTGATATACCGCACCCAATTTATGCAACAATGCATTGTTGAGAACGCAGAGAGCGCGCCAGAATTAGCAAACATACTAATTACTGCTGCAAACAAAGCCTCACTTCGCGGAAAAATTATATCCTAAAATTTGATATTCACCCCTAACGATACCTTATATGAAAATCTATCATCAATGCGAATCGCAGACAGCTCTATATTTCCACCAACTAAATCCATTTGCGACCAAAAACCACCCAACACAGACAAATAAAAACCGTCATAAGAACTTGCCACCAATCGTGCACCATAATCATAACGAATTCCCAGCATTTCATGCGTATACAGCATTTCTGCCCCACCCCTGATTGAAAGTTCTTTTTCAATTATTTCATCCGTATAATACAAATTATATTCTGTTCCAACAAACGGTATAAAACGAATTAAATCAGTTACATTAAAACTACATCCCGCATCCAACACAAAATATCCAGACATCAATTTTGGGTTATTATAAACTTCATTATTTATAACCACTTCACCTACATCATAATCAGCAATTCCAAAACCAAGTTCTGTATTTATAAAAACACCTGGCAATAAACTTACCCTGCCCCCAACATCAAGCAAATAATTTTTTGCATCAAATTTATCAACATCTGATGAATACTTCAGCACAGAATATTGTCCACCAACATAAAGATAATTTTTATCATTTCCCATGGCGACATTCAAATCAACACCATAAAAATTAAATTCATCATTTAACAAAACAAAAGCATCAGCCCCAATCTTATTTAACACAAAATCATTTTTATTCCGCGCATTCAGCACTTTTATTGGATAGAACAATTTACCTGTATTAAACACAACAGAGTTATTCATAACAGCAGCAAACGAATCGAAATTTTCCGCGTTATCCAGTTGATTCATCAGCGCATTATTTTTACCAGACTGTTGCAAACCATCCAAGAAATCTCCAACATTACCATTCAAAACTTTTGAATAATCTGTTTCGCGCTTTTTCTGAACAATTATTTTTCCGCCTTCTAAATATGCAAAATCAGAGAACAAAACATCTGCATTATCCACATTCAAATAAATTTGCGCCTTTCCATCAACATTACTAAACAACACCCCATCCTGACTTAATCCAGACAAACTATCTAATTTAAGGACAACGACACCATCGACTATCAGGTTTAAATTTTTCAGATTATGTAAATCAGTGCCTGATAAATCAATTGTTGAATTTTTAACAGACACACTTTTTGCACCACGCACAAAATCAAAGACATCCGCAATTTTTAATTCATCCTGCATATCTTCAACGACCAAACCATAGTCTGTATTAAAGCCAATTGGATTAAACACCGTTGTATCATCAATTACTTGAAAAACCGCAGAATTGTTATACAAATAAAAATTTCCTTTAAAATTACCAGTGTTTTTTATAAACAAATCAGCAGAATTCAAAATCACATCAGTATTAATATATCCGTAATTTTCCAGCAAAACATTATTATTCTGCACCACCAGCAACCCAGAATCAATTCGTGTTTCAGGTTGAACGATTGCGTTTTCGTATATCAAGAAATCATTACCCATATTTGGGTTATTTAAAACCTGAGCATACAATGGACGCATAAACAAAGGAACAACAAAAGCACTAACACAAATCCTCATAACAAGGATATTAACACAATAAAACACATACAAAAGAAAAAAATCCCACAGAATAAAATTCAGCAGGATTTTTGCATCTTGTAAAAAGAATTTACTTTTCCAATCTGCCCCATGCGGCTTTGTATCCGCCATCACGTTCCAAGAAAATATTTGCACTCTGTAATTGTGCAGCACTTACACCTTGTAACATATAAGTCTGTTCCAAACGGCCACTTTTACCTGTTTGCAACATAGGCATTGTCATATCTAATTTTTTTGCATTATTACAGCATCTTGCATCATTATGACAAGAATCACATTGATATAATTTTACATGATATTGTACACCTGGGCGCATATCTTTCAAATCAACTTTCATTTTCAAACCATTATCTGTCTGATGAAATTTGATATATCCCATTTTTGATTCCCCGCCGTTACTGCTGTGCGTATACATTTTCGCATACATATTATCAACTGGCTGTTTTTCAACCATTTGATATACGACAATTGTATCTGATTCAATCATCTCAACAGGCTGTGGTTGATACACCATTTTTTTTGTATGATGTTTTTTTGCTGGACACCCAGTACACCCACCCAGCAACACTACCGCTGCCAAGGCAGACACACCCACGAACATTTTTTTTGCCATATTATTCATAAAGTTCTCCTTTGTTTGTTCCTTATGGTTACGCTATATATTATATCGCATAGCACACAATATTTCGCTAGGTTTGATTCCCTAAAAAATCGCAGAATTAATGCGTATAGAACCGAATTCTATCCTATTGCAATACAACACAAATTCATAATATTCTTTTAACAAAAGATAACCATAACAATAAAAAGGACAAACGCATGTACGAACTTCTACAAAAATTAATCGCCTTCAAATACGCCTGCAAGATAAACCATTGGTCAACGAACAAGTATTCATCACACCTGCTGTTTGATAGATTAACCAACGATATAGACACATGGGTTGATGAAATTGCAGAAACATATTTTATGGCATCCGATAACAAGAAGATTTTTAAACCGGACCTATTAAATCCCAAAATAATTACATCAGACTTAACACTATTTTGCGAACAAATAATATCACATTTAGAAAAACTACAAAATTCCAAGGATACAAACGAAGGATTAAATTCGCTACTAAGCGGAATAGAACAAGGCTTTCTTGGCAAACTTGCCCTTGCAAAATTAATCTAGAAAAAATCTCGCATTTTAAAGTGCGAGATTTTTTATTTATTTCACAATATTAACTTTTGATTTTACCGTTCTGTATTTTTCCAACACAGCACTCCCCAGCCTATACGCAATAAAAACCTGCAAAATCAATGCGACAATATAATTTCTAGGCAAAGCCATCAAATACTGTCCAATCTTTGGAACAAATCCTGTTTCTATCAACGGTGCCAGCCCAGTTAATATTGCCGCCATCAAACCTACACGCAACCAAGGCATATATTTCATCGCATTATATTTTTTTAAAGTCCCTAGAACTAATGGCCCAACAATAAAAAAATCTAAACTAAATGCTGTTATATATATAGGCCCCAAAGCCGCGAAAAAATTATCCCAACTTAAATGCCCATAAATCCATAAATTTAATGTCATCATCCCCAACACCATTGTTGTACAATTTGGAATCGCGCTAATTAAGGCCTCTTTTAAATTTTGTGGTGGCAAGTGATTTAGACTCATTAATATACTCCTATTTTTTTAATAAAAAACAGTGCCTGCAACTGGACTTATGTGTTACAGACACTGCGCGTTGTTAATTTTTTTGCTTCGGCAGTATAATTTTTTAAAAATTTTTAAGCAAGAAAAAAACGCCCTTTCGGGCGCTTATTTTTTTAGAACATAAATCTGATACCAACATCGGCACCAAAATTATGTAATCCAGAATTAATATCTACATATGTATAGCGCGCTGCAACATCAACTGCAAAGCGTTCCATATCAAATGTCATACCCATTGTTCCCATTGCCGAGAAACGAGTCTTATCTTCACTGCTATACGGCACTAAATCACCTGAACGGTCTGTTGATGTAAATGCGACACCGGCCCCCAAACCAACAAATGGGCGCAACATTTTATAACCACCGAATTCCCAGTAGTTATTCCACAACAAGGTCTGCATTTTGGTTTTTACATCTAAATTACCAGCAGTTGCGCCAAAGTATTCTTGGTCTGACAACTTACCAAAATAAGACCATTCGATTTCTGAACGTACTGTATCACAAACCTCTAAACCTAATGCGGCACGACCTTGAAAGATATAATCTGTCATAGATTCTTTATTGCCATCATATTTATAATTCAAGTTTGTATAGCTCATACCACCTCTTAGGCCGACATACGGGTCCATCCCCCACATTTGCCAACTGCTGCCTTGATCCGGGTGATTAATACCGGCGAATGCTGGACACGCCAACAAAACAGCCATTGTTGAAATTGCTAACTTTTTCATAACATCTCCTTTTTTTTATTTTTTGTTTTATATCAAAGTTTCATGTCAACATTTTGATTCTATCAAGAATAATATTAAATTTACATAGGTATGAATCCCTGGCCTATACAGCACAAATCAAGGGCTACGACAAAAAAACAACCGCAATTGCGGTTGTTATATTTTGGTGGACGCGCAGGGACTCGAACCCTGGACCCACTGATTAAGAGTCAGTTGCTCTACCAACTGAGCTACGCATCCAAAACCATTTTTCTCAATCAGCGGGCTTAATTATAAACATAAAAACTACAAAATGCAAGTTTTTCTAAAAACGAATCGATTTAATTTTCATTTAAAGGCACGACACATCTTTTTCTTAAGTCTATATTTTTAATATCATCTATATTCTGTGCGCCTGCCAACCACATAACACGTTCTAAATCCGCCTTAATAATCAAAGACAAATACCTTTGAATAAAATCCTATTTTTTGTTATAATAATTGCATTATCTAACAACAGAGAAAATCATAATGCAAAAAACCATATGTATGCTTATAGCAAGCGCACTTATTTTTCCCCTTCAATCATTTGCAAACGATTTAAATGCAGCCCTTGAAAATGCAAAAAGCATATGTTTAAAAATATCTACTTCAGCACAAGATTTAAAACAAAAATCTGCCATTAATACTGCTATAACAGGTGCAGGAACAATCACCGCAGGTGCCGCTTTATACACAGGAATTCGTAAAGCAGATATAGATAAACAGGTTCAAAAACTAGATGAAAAATTGAATGCTATTGATAACTTAAGCAATGAAGATTTTATGAATTTATTACAGGAAATGGCCAACATAGAAGATGCTATAAATGATTACCAATCTATTTGTACTAGAAAAAAAGAACTAACAGAACAATCAAAAAACCTTGGCAACATACGAACTGGATTGATGGCTGCAAACACTGTGACTGCGATTGCTGGCACCGCTATTTCTGCGACCAACAAAAACACCATAAACGATATAAAAACGGACATAGAACAATGCATCGAAGCAATTAATAAGTTAAACTTTTTTAGTGTCCAAGCAAAAATATCACAAGATATTGAAACACACAACAAACTAAACAAAATAATCACAGCTTGCTCTGATTTAGAACGAATCAATTTAGAAAAAACAGAAAAACACAATAAAACATCAATGATTACATCTGCGATAAACATTGGAACAGGCACCCTAGGAACAATAACTTCTGCTGTTGCAAATTCAAACAAAATACGAAATGGCAACAGCGACAAAAACCAAGAAACAGAAAAAAATCTAAACACAACTGCAAACATATCGGCAGGATTATCTACTGTCGCATCTGGTATATCCACCGTATTTAATGCAACCACAAACAAACAAGCCAAAGAAATAAATCAAGCAATATCTAATTGCCAAGAGGCCTTAAACCAATGAAACTAAAAAACATTATATTTATATTTACATTAATATTTTACACAACAGATTCTGTTTTTGCAGGATTTGGTGGAAACATAGGCACTTTTGACAGAAGAGCAAACTCTAGTTTAGACGATCCTAATTATCGTGGTATTGTACGCTTTAATATTGGCAACAACTCCACTTGCACTGGTGGTTTTGTTGCCCCAAACCTAGTTATAACAAACAGGCATTGTGCAATACATTGCATTGGAAAAAAGAAAGCAAATTGCAGCATAAGTTTTTTTGACGGAACTACAATACGCGATAACGTAAAACTTATTGCACATATGAAACCCAATGATCACGAAACTCTTAATGGTAGAGATTGGACATTGTTTCTAGTAGATACCGACAGCCAATATTATAAAAGCATCGCACCACAAAGCCCAACAAATATAAACATTAGACGTGGTGGCTTTGGCACACTTCGCGTAATTTCTGACGATGAATTACCAAAAATAAAACAGATAACTCAACAAGTTTATAAAAATTATCTGTCTGAATGTAAAACAAAATCTGCTAAAAATCCTTATGCTTGCTTAAACAAGCATCTTAATACAGAACTTGCAAAACATAACATTAAGCCTATTTTTGGTGACGGTAAACAATTCAAAGTTCAAACCTGTACAATTTTAGGTAAGAATCCCCAACATCCCACTATGTTAAAAACAAATTGTGATTCTGCGGGTGGTGATTCTGGTGCACCATTATTATACAATGGCCAAATCGTTGGATTAAATAATTCCGGTCCACAAAATATCTTTAACAATGATGATAACTATGGCGCAAACGCATTAAACACAAATAATTTTTATCGGCATTACCAAAAGTTTTTATCATATATTGAACAGCAAAAACCAACCAAAACACGTGACGTTCTTTCCTTAACTCATGAATCCTTTAAATTTATACCAATAAATTCAGAAGACATCGACAACACTGATGAAAACACGCAAACGTTGCTTGAATACATGGACCAATTTAAGTGCGAATAATATATAACTTATTCGCACCATTTGGTTTCACATCTTTTTCTTAAGTTTATATTTTTAATATCGTCTATATTCTGTGTGCCTGCCAACCACATAACACGTTCTAAATCCGCCTTCAAGTAATCAAAGACAGACACAACACCGCGCCAACCACCCAATGCTAAGCCATAAATAACGGGCCGTCCAATTGCAACAACATCTGCACCCATTGCAATTGCCTTGAATATATGTTGACCACGTCTTATACCACTATCAAAAATAATTGGTACACGCTTATTCACACGCTCTGCGATTTCCCCCAAGACCTCAAACGACGCAGGTGCACCATCCAATTGCCGTCCACCATGATTAGACACCCAAATTGCATCTGCCCCTGCCAGAATTGCGATTTCGGCATCATCTGGGTGTTGAATACCTTTAACTATTACTGGTAAATCCGTCAAAGACTTAACATACATCACATCATAAGGTCCTAATTCATTTTGCGCGGCCGCAAAGATAGCCCCAATTCCTTGTCCTTTTGTTTTTCCACTTTTCTTTGGGACATTTGGCATCGCTAATGGGAACTTAAAGTTATTTCTTGCATCACTAACACGATTTCCCCCCACAGGGGCATCTACTGTCAAAATTATCGCCCTATATCCTAAATCTTCTGCTGTTTTAATCAAATTCCGATTCGCAGCATCATCTTTACTCAGATACAATTGGAACCACTGTGGTGCACCCTCTCCTGCCTGCGCAACCTGCTCCAAGGTTGAACTTGCATATGTACTAACCGACATAATCGTACCACTAGCGGCCGCCCCACGCGCAGATCCTGCCTCAGCTGACACATGTGCCAACCCATGCGCAGCCGCTGGCGCAACAATAACAGGCAACGAAATATCTATTCCCAAAATCTCAGTTGTAATATCTGGTTCATTCACACCTGTCAAGACACGTGGATAGATATCGACCATATCAAACGCCATTTCATTTCGTTTCATTGTATTTTCTGTTTCTGCACCACCACGAATATAATCAAATCCCCCCTGTGGAATCACCTCCCAGGCTTGCGCTTCTAAATCATCTATATCATAAATAACAATACTTTCATCTGCCACAGATGCGACATATCCCCCATCATACACCACCTCATTACTATTTGTTTTATTGAATCGCAAGACCAACCACACAACAAACAAAACAACCAAGCAAGCACATAAAATAAAAATAAATTTTTTCATATCACACCCTTTTTTATACTTAGTCTAACACAAAGGGATAAAAAAACTTATTTGACAATATTCATAAAAAACAAGCGCCATATTGGCGCCATATTATTTTTTCATATAACTTGTCGGATTATATGCCTTTGTTCCTTTTCTGATTTCAAAATGCAACTGTGGGCTATCAACTTTGCCGGTTTCACCAACAGTACCAATTTTTTGACCAACATTAACCTTAGTCCCCCGCTTTACATTCATCGAATCCAAGTGCGCATAAACAGTCATCCAACCCGATTCGTGCTGAACAATAATCAAATTTCCCATACCCTTTATTTCATTTCCAGCATATGCCACAACACCATTTTCTGCAGCTGTAACAGTTGTTCCCTTTGTTGCTGCTATATTTATACCATCATTAAACAATCCATTGTTTTTCGCACCATATGCAGACAAAATCTTTCCACGCACCGGCCACGAGAACTTTGACGAAGACCTAGCATTAATTTTCGGCAATTTTTTTGATGGGTCCGAAGAAATCTTTTTTTCATCTTTTACAACCTGAACTTCCTGTTTTTGTTTTGTTTCCTGCACCACAGGCTGTTCTTTTTTTGTTTTATTTTGTTCAACAACCTCTTTCTTTGCAATCTGTGTTTGATTTAAATTTGGCACGCGAATTTTTTGACCAACACTCAACACAAATGGCGGATTTAATTTATTCATAACAGCCAAATCATTAACCGGCACAGAATATTTGCGCGACAAAGAATACAAAGTATCCCCTGCTTGCACTTCAATTTCTGCGACATCTACACGCACAACAGACTTTGCCTCAACAACAGGTTTTTTTACCGTCAAAACATCATCTGTTTCTTTCTGTCCGCCATACATTGGCACAACTAAATAATCCTCTGCGACTGTATCCTGTGTTTTTTTTATTTCAATTGGCTGTCCGACATCAACATCCACATCCACCTGGGCTGGCAAAATATAGTCATCAACAGATGCATAAGTAAGATAATCTTGACTTTCATACTTACCATATAATTCTGGCGATGCATACACACCATAGTCCATCGCAGCCGAATTATAAATTTCCGGTTGTGTTTCTGGGTCTGCCAGCAATGCAGGATACCTTGCAGAAATAAATTCACCGACAGAATCGGGGAACGCAACAATTTTTGGTCGCAAATCACACGCAGATTGCGTAAATAAAACCAGACTCAAAACGGCCAAGATTTTTTTCATAATTTATATTATAGCATAAAATTAATCTTTTCGCATAAATAAAATACTAATTTCAAACAACAACCACATTGGTACAGCCAATAAGATTTGAGAAACAACATCTGGCGGTGTCAAGATTGCCGCAATAATCACTATAAAGACTATTGCATATCTTCTCATTTTCAAGACCAGTTCTCGCTTTAAAAAACCAATTCTATTTAACAATACCATTATCAAAGGCAATTGAAACGCCACACCAAAAATCTTTAACATACCGATTGCGAATCGCAAATAATCACGTGCAACCGGCAACAAAGTACTTGGCACAGATGCATCTTGATTTAATTCTATAAAAAACTTAAACACAATTGGAAACAAAATATAAAAGGCAAAAGACGCACCTATAACAAATAAAATTGGCGACATAACCAACACAGGCCATATCAATTTTCGCTCATTTTTCTTTAATGCTGGTTCTATAAATGCCCAAAATTGCCACAACGCAATTGGTAAAACGCAAACCAGCGCAAACAATGTCGCCATTGAAAAACGAATCATCAAGCCATCTGTCAATCCTGTGTACAACAGTGTTCCATCTGCCCATATATCCAACAAGGGCCTTGTTAAAAATTCCTGAACAAACGGCGCAACATACCACCCGACTAACAACGCCCCCAAAAAAGCCAGCGCCACCCACAAGATTCGCCTACGCAACTCAGAAAAATGCTGAACCAAGGTCATTTTTTTCATAACTTTTTCCTGCCTGACTTTTTCTGTTTTGCTGTTTTCCTGGTTATTTTTATTTCTGAAAAAGTATCCAACATTTCATCTGTTGTTGTTTTTATCAAATCATCTAAAGGCTTTTCCAATTCTATTTGATTTTTTATATTTTCGGATGCATCTGTAATTTTCCAGACTAATTCCCGCACAAACTTGACCAATCGAGCCAAGAACCTTGCAACATCTGGCCAACTGCGCGCAGGCACAACCAAGACGCCAACCAGCAAAATCATAAAAAATTCAGACCAACTAATTCCAAACATATTATTTAATCGTAATAATCATCACCACCATTGGTATTTATTGTTTTATGCCTTTGTAATTGGAAATAATCCTTGGCAAAATTTGTTTTTTCCTTCAAACCTTTAAACACAACATCGGTTGTTGCACCTGTTGCATCTACAACTGTCCAAGAATTCAATCTCACCGGTTTTTTATCAAATACAACATTCATATACCCCAACCCCTCTTGTCCTTTGATATTCATTTTTAATGCGAATGCATTTTTATAATCTACGGATTCAACGACATTAATATCAGCATTTTGCAAATCTATATTTTTTCTAACCAGAATCCCCGCAGGAGTACTTGTCAAAGGCACAGTTGTTATCTGATCCAAAGACTTATCAAAGAAATACAAATCTGCACCATCTGCGATTAGTTGAACAGGCATATTATCATAATCCAATCGCACCCGCCCAGGTCGCATCATTGAAAACACCCCCTGTTCCTGCTTTCCATTAGCGGTCTGAACAAAAGTTCCTGTCAGTCCTGAAATTGAATTCAAATACTTTTCTGCATTACGCAACAACTCTGCATCAACATCCGCCCTTGCATCAAAGACAAACAAAGCGATTAATAATCCAAAAATCTTTTTCATAACGCATCCTTTTTAAACAAATCGACAACCCGCTTTCTAACATTTTCCAAAGTATCACGCACAACCGCCCCTGCAGCCCGTTCGTGTCCCCCACCACCCATTGCCACAGCAATTTGATTAATTGGATTTTTTCTGCTACGAATCGACAAACCAATTTGATCAGGCTTTTGCTCTTTTAGCAGTACGATATACTCTACCCCTTGAATTTGTCCCAACAGATTCAACACAATTTCCCCCCGTCCATCAAGATGCTTATAATCTTTCTTTGAAATTGTTGCAACAACCAATCGCCCATTGAACAAAAATTCGGCTTCTGCGGCGGTTCTTGCCTCTAATTGAACGGCCTTGCGTGGTTTATTATTCATCAATTCAATCAGGTTTCGCACATTAATCCCCGCATCAACCAAATCAGCCATCACACTAAACGCCCGACTATCGCGCACAAATTTAAAATTACCGGTATCGGTCAAAATCGCCAGTGCCAACAAATTCGCTGTCTGCAAATCCATTTTTAAATTACCAACCTGAATCATTCTGTACACAATAACAGCGGTTGCAGCAGCCATATCGTCATCTATACACAATTGTCCAATTGGTGCATCATTTTTATGATGGTCGATTTCTATAATAAATTTTGCTCTATCAATTGCATTTCTTGGTCCACCGATATGCACTGGATTTCCATAATCCATAACAATTGCTAAATCAAAGTCATCTACTATTTCAACGCGTTCATAGTATCTAATACGCTTTCGTAATGGCACATTATCCAAAGAATCCGGAATATTTCCATCATACAAGCACACTGTTTCAACATCAAAATTTAATTCCAACAAGTGCGCCAATGCCAACACACTACACAACGAATCGCCATCTGGATTCTTGTGTCCAGCCAACACAATAGTCTTGGCATTTTTTACTTTTTCAAAAAACTCTAATATTTTTTCATCCATTTGTCATCCTCCATGCTAAATCGCGACATCTTCCAGAAAAAATTGTGCATTAACGCGTCCATTATACTCATTTTCTTTCAAGCGTCCCAGCAACATTATTTTAGTATTTGTATTTTCATCGTCTAGTAAAAAATCACCTACTTTTGTACCGACCAAGTTAAATCCTACGAACGGCAATTGTCCACCTGTACTTGTTGCGACTGTCCCACGCAAATGCGCGCCATTTCCCATTGTTGTTACACCACGCAGTACCGCACCATGTAAAACCAGCATTGGTTCTGGATTACCCTGCCCGAATGGTTCCATCTCCATCAGGCTTTTTACCAATCGCATTGTTGCCCCCCCTGCATCCAGTTCCGCATCAACCAATACCTCTGGCGCAGGCATTTCACCATTTAATTGCTCTTTTACCGCCTTTTCCAAGAATTCACAAAATGCTTGTTCCTGTTCCACCGGCAACGAAAATCCAGCAGCTGCGGCATGCCCCCCCCCTTCGCTTATAACCCCAGCAGCCAACGCATCATGAATAATTTTTCCCAAATCGACCCCTGCGATTGAGCGTCCCGATCCATTAACAACCCCATCACTTCTGGTTGCCACACAAGACGGCAAATTATATTTATCTTTCAATCGACCTGCGATAATTCCCATAACCCCACCATGCCAATTATCACCACAGACAAACAAACTGCACTTTCCAGACGCACAACAATTATCAGCCAATTCAATTGCGCGTAACATAATTGCATTTTGTATATCGATTCGTTCTTGATTCATCTGATGCAGTTTTTCCGCCAAATCGCGTGCAATCAATGGATTATCTGTCAACAACAAATCCAACGCGGGTCCCGCAGAATCCAGGCGTCCTGCGGCATTCAATCGTGGTCCTAATGCAAATCCAATTGCATAAACAGAAACCTTTTTAATCCCTGCCACCTCCATCAAGACCCGCAAACCTAAATTTTGTTGCAGTCCAAAAACTTTTAACCCAGTTGTAACAAACGCACGATTTAATCCAACCAAAGGCATCGTATCACAAACGGTCCCCAGCGCAACCAAGTCCATATATCCCATTAATTCAGAATTATCAATTCCCAAACCACGCGATTTCATTTCGCGGTTTAATGCGACCAAGGTCAAAAACGCCACACCCACACCTGCCAGATAAGTCAATCCAGATGTATCATCATTGCGTTTTGGGTTAACAATTGCATTTGCATCTGGCAACTGCGAATCAGGCGAATGATGGTCTGTTACAACAACCTTTAATCCCAAACTTTTTGCAAAATCTATTTCTTTATTACCGCTAATACCACAATCAACAGTTATGATTAAATCTGCACCTGCATTAGCAATTTCTTGAATTGCCTCGTCATTCAGGCCATATCCTTCCCCCTCACGCGTGGGCAAGTGCCAAATAACATCTGCACCAACTGCCCGCATATACTTAACCATGATTGCCGTCGAAGTTATTCCATCAACATCATAATCGCCATATATTGCAATTTTCTGCTTATTTTGCACAGCATCTGCAATCAGTCGCACAGCCACATCCATATCCTGCAACACGAACGGGTCAGGCATATACTCCTTGATACTTGGGTTTAAAAATAAATTTCTATCAGCCTCTGTATTTATACCACGCCGATTTAATATTTTTTCCACCAAAGTAACATTATCACCGAAATTATCATCTGCCACAACCCATGCTTTTCCCAGCACAGATTTCTCTACTATCTTTCTCAACGTCTTCTCTTTTTTTTTATTATCAAAGACATTATAATCAAAAATTATTCAAATAGCAACGGCAGTATCGTTTCAAGAATTTTTCCCGTAACAGGCACCGCATTATAAGATGCCGTACGCGGATATCCCTTTGGTTCATCCAAGACAATCATAATTGTATATTGTGGTGCATCAACTGGAAATATTCCCACGAATGCGGTCACATTACGTTTTCTATCAACTTTCCCATCTGCACCATATTTTTCAGCAGTACCTGTTTTTCCACCGATTTTAATTCCTGCAACCCTTGCCTGTTTTGCAGTTGTTTCTTCTGCAACCCGAAACATAATTGCGCGCAACCTTTCAGAAATTTCTTCTTCCAGAACCTTTTCTGCGCGCACCACCCCAACACCACGTTTTTGCAGTGTTGGTTTTACATAGAATCCACCATTGGTGACCGCATTCACCGCCAACAACAGGTGCATTGGTGTCACAGATATACCATGTCCATATGCAACTGTCGCCTTTTCCACAGGCCCCCATTTTTGTGGCAACATGGTACGTTCTGTGCGCCCCATTTCCAAATCCAATGCCTTGTCCATATGCAATCTTTCGATAAATTCCTTTTGCGCATTATCTGGCAAATCTAGTGCGATTTGCGCACTACCCACATTACAGGACATCATCATAATTTCTTCTACGTTCAAATATGGACGTGGCGGTTTAAAACTTTTAACGTCTGTAATTTTTGCGGCGGGCCGTCCAAATTTATCTTCGATTATAAATGGTTTATTAACAAGGTATTCTTTATCTATTCCATTTTCCATTGCCAATGCCGTATTAAATATTTTAAATATAGACCCCAATTCATACGGATTACGCATTGTTTGCAAAGTCCGATTCGCCACTGGATAATTCCCTATGTTTTCTGGGTCAAAATCTGGTAATGACACCATTGCAATAATTTCCCCAGTCCGCGAATCCATCAACATTCCCATTGCTGTCTTAGTTTGATATTTTTGCATTGCCAAAGATAATTGTTCATAAAACGCAGACTGCACACGTGAATCCACCGACAAAAACAACGGGTCTTTATTTTCGGACAGATAATCATCAAAGACAGCCTCGGCCCCCTGCACTGCACGTCCATCCTTATTAAGGAATCCCACAACATGGGAAAACATATTACGCTTTGGATATTTTCTGAACTGCACAGGCATAACTTCCAATCCTGCCAACTTAGCAGTTTTCACTTTTTTTATTTGTTCTGGTGAAGCAAACTTTTTCAACTCTTTATATTTTTTAGTTGAATCTATTAATTTCATCGCATCTGCGACCGAGTATTTATATGGAAACAGTTCACTAATGACCCTTGCTATTTCCTCTTTATCTTTTTCTTCCATATATTTTTTGACCAATTGAATATGTCCAGACTCCAAATTTTTGGCCAATATTTCACCATTTCTATCAACGATATCTGCACGACTGATATCCCACCCAGACACCCCTACTACATCTCTGACAGTATCTGTTCCTTGAATTCCCAACTGCAAAGTACGAAGCGCAAAGATAATAAATGCGACAAAAAAGACCCAATAAACGATTCGCAATCTTGCCACAGGCGTTCTATCTGCCTGTCCGCCATAAAAACCATGTTTAAAAATATCCTTACCAATTTCGAACATTATTTTTCCTTTTTATCTGGCAAATCACCGACCCAGACAGCATTTGAAAACGCGACTGTTTTAGATTTTGGTGCGATAATATCAACTGAATTTCGTAATTTTTCTGGTGTAATAAAAGATGCAAATTCTGCTTCTTTCACAGCAATTTTCTGTTGCAGCGCAACAATTTCCCGTTGCACTCTTTTCAATTGTCTGCCCTGTGTACGAAATGCGACAGGGAAAATCACGACACTGATTAACAAGCCAATTCCCAGTGTCCACAAACCGATTCGGAACATTTTTTCATCATCTCTCATAACCCCTGCCTTTTTTTAGATATTTTATCACAAATTTTTAAAAAAACGAATCATAGAACCAACACCATTTAATCGTGCCGCCCCCAGATTTAAATTCAACGAATTAAACTCTTCTTCTATATTTAGATTTTTTATATTCTGCACAGACATCCCATCAACCATTGACAACAGCACTGCAACAATTCCACGCACAATTGCCGAATCGGCTGTTGCATAGAATTTATTATCCTTGCGACAAATCTGAACAAATGAAGAACAACCAACTATCTCCGTACAATCTGCACCATCTGGTATTTGTTCCAGTTTTTTTCCAAAATCCATCAAGATTTCTAATTTTTCAACAGGATTTTCTGTTATTTCCAAAATTGCCTTTATATCTCTATAAACCATATTTTCTACCATCCTTGATTGGTCAAATCCAATTCCACGCGCGCTGTATCAGACATTTTTGATAAATCCCATGGTGGGTTCCATACCAAATCCACCCGCACAGTTTTTTCACCTGCAACCTGTTGTACCGCATCCTTTACCTGCGCCAACAATTCTTCCATCATTGGGCATGTTGGACTGGTAAAAGTCATTTTTATAACAACACCATCATCTAAGATATCAATATCATAAATCAACCCCATATCCCAGATATTAACAGGAATTTCTGGGTCATATATTTTCTTTAGCGCATTAATAATATCATTTTTCACAATACTCATTTTACAATCTCTTTTACAGATTTAACAAAATACTTTATATCATCAATTGTATTATATGCACCGACTGACAATCTGATTGCCCCATCCAGATTTAATCGCGCGAACACCCAAGACGCACACATATTTCCCACACGCAGGCAAACATCACGCGCGCCCATCAACGCGCCAAAATCCAACACATGCATTGCATCAACCACAAAAGTCAACACACACGCATCACGTTCTGACAATATTTTTACATTTTGGATTTTCTGCAATTCATCAAACGCATATTTTATCAATTCCATATTTGGTCGATTTTGATTTAATTCATCGATTGCCTGTGCCAATCCTGCAATCTGCGTCAACGGCAGGGTTCCTGCTTCAAAAACATCAGGCGGATTATTCCAAGTAATTTTATCACCAACAATTTTATTAACCATCCCGCCGCCAAACTTCACAGGCATATACGATTCGGGATTTTTAATATACAACACCCCAACACCTGTATCTGCGCCAATCTTGTGTCCAGACCAACAAACGAAATCACAATTCCATGCCCTAACATCAATCTTTTCATGCACGACATATTGCGCTGCATCAACAACAGTTACCACATTTGGATTTTTTTGACGTGCCGCCCTTATAATATCTGCAACCTTTTGTGGCATTCCCAACACATTAGACATCGCCGTTATAACAAAGACATCTGCATATGGAACATTATCGACATCGATATTCAATTTATCATCCAATGGGCAAACATTAATTACCCCTGCCCGCGCCCTAACTTTTTGATCAAAGGGCAATCGCGCACTATGGTGGTCAATATCAGCCACCAACAACTTAGTTCTTGCAGACATTGGAATCATATTAGCCAGCATATTCATTGCATCTGTTGTACCTGCTGTAAAGACAATTTGGTCTGTACGCGCATTCATAAATCCTGCGACTTTTGCCCTGCATCGTTGCACCATATCATCGACTGCCACCGCACGTGCGCAAATTCCCCGTCCTGCATTTGCATAATTTCGTGTCAAGAAATCGATTTCAGTTTGAATTACAGATTCGCATTTTTGGTATGATGCGGCCGCATCTAAGTATATGATTTTATTCATTTATGATTTCTCTTGCATTTTAAAACGATTATAATACACTCTTTTCGAATATCAACTATTACATAAAGGAGAAAAAACATGGCAATATTACACGCGAACGATACAAACATTGACACAATGATTGGCAGTGGCATCACATTGGTTGATTTCTGGGCATCTTGGTGTGGTCCATGTCGTATGTTTGGTCCTATTTTTGAATCGACATCTGATATAGATACAGTCAGCGATGTAAAATTTGTAAAATTTGAAATCAACGAACCGAATCGCCAGACACCTGCAAAATATGGCATTCGCAGCATACCATCTGTGCTTGCATTCAAAGACGGCGAATTGGTTGAGGCTCGTACAGGTCTTATGGACCAAGAAACACTACTTGCCTGGATAGAAGAACTAAAGGGATAAAAAATGTCTGTTGAAAATTACAAAACGATTGAAATACCTGCAAATTACAAACCAAAGAAGTCAGAACCCTATATGTGTCCGACACAACTGGCATATTTCTATAATGTATTAACCGCGCAAAAGGCAGAACTGCTTAGCGAACATGACGAAGTACTAAACGCGGTTCGTTTGGCTGAAAAGACAGCTGCAGTTGGTGCCGGCGACGAATCGGACAGTGCGACATACAACCAAGACATCACGATGGATTTGCGCATTTCTGAACGCAACAACAAACTATTACAAAAGATAAACGCTGCCCTTGACCGTATTGACAACGGCACATTTGGTTACAGTGTTGTATCTGGTGATGAAATTGGGATTCAACGTATGATTGCGCGTCCACTTGCGACCATGACGGTTGAAGAACAAGAAGAATACGAAAACCGTAAAAATTAAGAACAAAAAACTTTCATTTTTCCCAAAAAATCCCCATATGGGGATTTTTTTTATCAACTGGGAATAAAAATTATTTCACGCGACTATTTTTACATGTTTTTCTGCACATCCCCAGCGCATATAAATACGCCTTGTCTGCATAATCAAAATCCACCCTTATACCATCTGGGCCCTTTTGGATTCTTTCATACAAGAATTCATTACCCAACTTTTTTTCACCTGCATACATTGCTGGCTTTATAAACATTGTTTGATTTCCATTTTTTATTGAATACTTTCCATCAACCACCATACGCAAAGAAATCTGACAATGTTCCGCACACCCATCACAACATAAATCTGGTGTCAACTCGTCCGCAAATTCAATATGCCCTGCTCTTTTAACATAATCACAATCATACGCCATATCTAACCCCTTTCTTTTATCTAAATTTACTATGCTTGCATATTTTTCTGCACATCCCCAACGCATAACGATATGCAACATCTGCAAAAAACAATTCCATTTTTACACCATCACCTGCCTTTTGCGTATTTGCAGACAAATATTCTACATCTGGCAATTTTTTATTACCCACAAACATAACAGGTTCTGCATATATAATCTGATTTTTTTCTATTTTATTATATTTGTTATTATTAATTTCCAACTGTATAGACATCTGACATTTTTCTGCGCATCCATCGCAGCACAAATCATCTGGCAAATTTGATGCCCGTTCAACAACAGTTGGACTAACACTTTTTTTCGAATCACGTTCATACGGCATAAACCAAGTCCTTTAATTACAAATCCAAGATACTGCCGAACAACACCGCAAAAAAGAAGCACACACTGCCCCCAATAACGAACAAGTGCCATATTGCGTGCGAGAATTTCATTCTGCGCCACAAATAGAAAATTACACCAATCGTATAAGACAACCCACCCGCCAAGATAAACCACAATCCGCGAATCGGAATATTACGAATCATCGCAGGCAAAATAAACAGCAACGTCCACCCCATAATCAGATACAATGCCACCATCCACTTTGGCTGACGCTTTGGATTTTTTATTTTCATATACGACCCAAACAACACAATCGCCCACAGAATACCGAACACAGTCCAGCCAATCCAGCCACGCAAATTCACCAACAAAAACGGTGTATATGTACCTGCAATCAAGGCATATATTGCAACACTATCCCATACTTCAAAAAAGCATTCGTGTTTTTTTCCAATTGTTGCGTGGCACATTGTTGACCCAAAATACAATGTAATCATAGTTACACCGAAAATAGCACACGAAACAATTGCCCATGGGTCGCCTTTGATTCCTGCAAACACCACCAACAAAGTCAGCGCAGCAATTGCTAATCCAATACCAATACCATGGGTCAAGATATTTACCACTTCTTCTGCATGTGTACTTGGTTTTTCCCAGCGAAACAACCCTGTTGCACGCAAGACCTTTAATAACTGTGAACCATGCTCATCTTTTTTTACTGCACGCACACGCGCCCGTTTTGACTGCATCATTTTATAACTCCTTTTATTCTATTCATAACGCGTTCACCGCCCATAACAGTCATAATTGAATACAAATCTGGTGTATTTGTACGACCTGATAAAGCCACACGCAAATTCATTGCCACATCGCCATTTTTAATACCCGTTTTTTCAGCAACCGCGACAATTTTTGCCCACCAAGTATCTTTATCATCTGTCGGATTATATGTTGCCAAGAATTCACGCAACGCATCCCGATTATATTCATATTCAGTATTCGGCACAAACAATTCATCCCAAAAGAACGCAACATTTTCCAGTGTCTGGGACCAAGTAATAAAGTCTTTGCGCACACGCTTTGGATTATCGCGTTCAATACCCAAAACGCCCGTCAGGTATTTAACATCTTCGACCTGCATTTTGTTTGTATCTGTTCCATATTCATTTGCCCATGTAACGACACGACTAACCAATTCTGGCACAGGCAACGAACCGATAAACTCTTTCGCCCACCATTCCAGTTTTTTCATATCAAACAATGCGCCCGACATAGGGATTTTTTTAGGTTTCATTTCATAATCCCAGAAAGATTTAACCTGCCCTTTCATTTTTGCTTCTTCGTATCCTGATGCCAAAATATTACCCAGATATTCAATTACAGCATCAACTGGCCAACCTTCTTGCAAAAAGAACGCAACATTTGCCTCTGGATCTTTACGTTTGGACAACTTTCTTTGCTTACCAGATTCCGCATCAATTTTATCGAGTGTTGCTGTATGAATATAAATTGGTGGTGTCCACTGCATCATACGGAACAATTGATAATGCAACGGCAAGGACGGCAACCATTCTTCGCCACGAACAACATGTGTTGTATGCATAAAGTGGTCATCACACAAATGTGCAAAATGATAAGTTGGCAAACCATCATTTGATTTTATCAAAACGATATCCTCGTTACTTTCTGGGAACCCGATTGAACCACGCACAGCATCCTTGCAAAAGATGCGCTGTTCAGGATTTCCCATTGAATACAAGCGAATTGATGGCACCAACCCCTTATCCAAATACGCAATAACATCCTCTTCTGTTAAATCTCTATCACGTGCAAATTCGCCATAAATTCCTGTTGCAAATCCTGCCGACTTTTGTTTTTCACGAATATCTTCCATATCTTCTGCTGTCAAAAAGCATGGATATGCATACCCAGTTTCCAACAAATGCGCAGCAACAGAATGATAAATATCCTTACGCTGAGATTGATAATAAGGCCCATAAACATCATCATTATTGTACACAAAGCCAAAATTATGCATTGCACTTTTTACTACATCAACTGCGCCCTGCACTTCGCGTTTTGTATCCGTATCTTCGATACGCAACATAAACACCCCCCCCGACTGCTGGGCAAATTTATAATCAATCAAAACACTATATAAATTACCAATATGCATAAAGCCTGTTGGGCTTGGGGCAAATCGTGTTACCATTGCACCCTCAGGCAGATTACGTGCTGGGAATTTTTCTTCCAACTCTGCAATTGTATATTTTGGTGCACCGCCCAATACACGCGCGATTAAATCTTTTGATAAACCATTTCTCATTTTACTATTTCCTTTTCCCATTCTGCTTTTAATTTTGAATACATAACAACATCTTGAATTTCACCTTCGCGAACAATTTCACGTTGACGTAAAATCCCATCTTGATTGAACCCCAGGCGTTCTGGAATTGCACGCGATTTAATATTTTCGACTGCGGCCTGAATTTCCACACGATTCGCATTCCAAATTTCAAAAGCCAACTTCATCAACTGTTTTACTGCACGTGTCATAATACCACGACCGTTCATATCTTTATCCAGCCAATAACCTATCTCAACAGTCTTTTTTGACCTATGTTCTTCCTGCACAAATCCCAACATACCAACTATACTAGAATCGACAACGATAAAGTACTTTCCTGTTTCACTTTTTGCCACAGATTCAACAAAAGCGAACTCATCTTCAGGTGTTTTCACATAATCCACCCACCCCAGCCAAGGTGTCAATTTATCACGATTTTTATCAATCATATTAAACAATTCAATCGCGACATCAAACTTCACATCCGGTTTAACCAGTTCAAAGTCCCCACAATCGATTCGTTTTGGAAATTCTTGCATTGCATATAATCCTTGTTTTTTAACAAACTCAATTCTATACTAAAAATATGGAAAAACAAGAAATAAGAACATTTGGTCGCCGTCATGGCAAGAAATTATCCGCCCGTCAACAATCATTGATTGACAATGTTTTGCCAACCCTGTGTCCTGCAACTGGGGATATTCTTGAAATTGGATTTGGGGCCGGCGAACACGTACGTGATTTGGCGCGCAACAACCCAGACAAAACAATAATTGGCGCAGAACCATTTATGAATGGTGTGGCCAGCCTTCTGTCTGCAATAACCGATGAACAGACCAATCAAGTTATGAACGAATATAAAAACATCCGTATATGGGCGGACGATGTTCGTGATTTTCTGCGTAAAAACGATTCGAAATTTTCACAAATTTGGGTACTGCACCCCGACCCTTGGCCCAAGGCACGCCACATTAAGCGCCGTTTATTATCATCTGATTTTTTAACATTATTATCAAGACATTTGGCGCCAAATGGCGAAATAATTATTGGCACAGACCATTGGGAATATTTTGACTGGATTCTTGAACAAGCCACTTCTGCAAATTTATGCGCAACAATTGCAAATCTGGAAATAATCCAAACCCGTTATCAGCACAAGAACAAGGCCGGCACAGATGCACCAAAATATTTAATTATTAAAAATTAACAAGGAATTTTATTCTATCAAGTAATTGCGGTTGTAATTGTTCAACCAAACGCACAACCTGCTCTATACGCATAGAATCCGGCCCAAGTGCAAAATGCAATTCAAATTCATTATCATTATTCCACGCATTAAGCATCGCATAAATTCGCCCAACAAAATCAGATTTATTCCCCATATCTTTTACAAGCGCAAATAACACAGAATTAACATTCAATTTTCTTGCTTCCTCGTATAAATCATTCCAATCGAACGGTCCAACATCACTTAAATCGAGGCCAACAGAAAATTCCTTGTCAAAGAACAAGTCATCTCTTATAACACGAATATAGTCAACAAATTTTTTCAAATCCGAAACAGACAAAAAAACCTGCGCACCATTTGCCCCCTGCTTAAAAGTCGCATTAATTTTCTGCACTACATCAGACACAGATGCTTCATCAATCTTTTTATTTGGCAAATAAAATCGTGCAAAAATCCTAGTACTAACCTTTTCAAGCCATGGCCAAATTATCGATACAACAGACGGCACCACAGACACAATTGACAAAGATTCTTCGACAATTACTTCGGCCACACGTGCCAACTCAGCATTTTCTTTATCCGCGCCACACCACATTCCCAATCGATTTGGCGAACCATCAAACAATACATTTTTTTCTATCATTATGCTTTTTAGTTTATCATAAATATGATACAATTAAAAACATAATGAAGAACAAATTTGAAAAAATTTTACTAACCTTTTTATGGCTAATTATTGCATTACTTGGTACATGCTTTTGGTTCAACACCAGATTCGGCTTTAACATATTTTCCAAGGCCAACTGGGATTATCTTGCATATATGCAGGCATCACAACAACCAATCAGTCCCATATTCTACACATCATTAATTGCCTCAGTATTTGTACTAATATTGGGATTATACATATTACACAGACCGCGCTACCGCAAAATAAAATTGCACACTTCTGCCCCTACTATAACAAGAACCACAACAGAATCACCAACAAAAAACCACCCCGCCCCCATACCAGCAAAACAAGAACAACCAACCACGCAACATCCATCACCTATGACGGGCTTTTCCACCTTAGAACGGCCTAAGCGTTTAAACACCGGCCTTACATTACCTGTCCCAACGGAACAATCCGTCGCCCCCATAACCGCGCCTGTTATTACAACTGGCAGCACATGATTTCTGCACCCACCGAAACATCAAAATGGGACAAAACAGAAATAACAAACATATTCAAAGATGCTGGCTATGAACCCAAAGAAACACCCAAGATAAAGGGGCTTCAAACTATCTTATTCGCAATTGGCAGCAATGAAACAATCTGGATTGGCGCAACAGACTGTCAGCCCAGCGAACTATCAAAACGCATAGAAACCATACAACAAGTATTTTCTGACACACTCGAAGACATAGAAATAACAATCAATGGATTTATATTAAACAGCACACCACCACAACCCACATCAGATATTTTAGTATTTGACAACACTGAAACTTTACGCGACTATATAAATGCCCATCGCAACACTCCGCTTCCACCGGACGAGATGGAAAATTTCGAAGCATTTTCTTCGTACATATCAACTGTTATTGAATACCTAGGACGACTTTGATGCAACTGAACCAAAACACCGCAGAAAAACTTTTAGAAGAACTTGGTATAAAAAATATGCCACTTATTTCCATCCGTCCTGTCTATACGAATGTTTCTGCCGATTGGTTCAGTATTTACAAGCGCCTTTGCAGACAATTTATGACATCATTAACCGATTCTGTTGAAACACTTGCCTTTATGAATTTAACCCAAGACGAATTTATGAATTTAATTATGGGCAAATCACTTCCTGCAAATATGTCATTTCGTTTTCGCATTCCGCTATCATGGGGTGGCAAACTTGACCTAGACAATATGTTCTTATGTCGCACATTTCCGCACTCGTACACCCTTGACAGATTTATAATACAACAAAGCGGTAACGAAACTATATGGTTACCAAACCCTGCCAAAAAGATATACCTACCCACACAATCTGAAACCAGTTCACCTGGTGGCAACGGTACCGAAGACAGACTAACAGAAACAATCGCTTCTCAGATTGTCAGCAACAGGGATTTTTAAAATGACAGAATGCACTAATTTTTTATCTGCAATCAAGGCGCGCGGCGCAATTTTTGCACCTCCTGTACCGACACAAAGTTTATCATTAACAAATGCTGCACTGCAACGTGGTCGCTTTGCTATGTTACCCGACTTTTTGATTCATATATACACAATCACAGGTGGCTTAAACATTGGTTCTGGTTATATTTTTGGTCCAAACGAAGTTTCATACACACCACCCTTTGTTATTCCCAGTATTATCAAAGTTAATCACGACATTGGCCCACTTGGCAAGACATCTGGCAAAACAATATTTGGTCGCAATGATTTATTTTGGTTTGCCTATGACGCATTTGGCACATGCTATATGCTGGATAACCTAACATTAAAAGCGGTAAAGAAATATACCGACCCACACAAAGCAATCAGCGACTGTTTAATGGGGGGAAAATTATAACCTATGAAAAAATTATCTGTTTCATTATCAGGCCACCAGACCAGCATCACACTTGAACCAGAATTCATTGATGCCCTGCACGTGCTATCAAAACGCCAAGGCAAATCAGTTGCATCAATTATCAGCGAACTTGATTCCACACGCACCCCAGACGTAAATCTTTCATCTGCTGTCCGCGTATGGATATTAAAGCAAATTATTCTACAACTTGGACAGTTTTAATCTCTTCGTTGCAACACAAACAAACACAATCCAGAAAATACCAATATCACAATCATCCAAAAATTCATCCCCAGCATTCTGTATGGTGTATTATGTGCACCCCACACAAAGCCATCCAGAACCCCAGAATCACCAATCATCAATTGCGACAACACATTACCATCAGACAAGACAAACGCACTAATACCCGAATAATTTGCACGCACCACCGGCACCCCAGATTCGATTGCATATCTGCGCACCATATCCAGATGTTGATAAGTACCTGGGGTATTACCAAACCAATTATCATTGGTAATATTCACAATTGCACTTGGTGTTTTTTTGCCATCTGGAATCACAGAATCAGAAAAGATGATTTCATAGCATATCGCAGGTGCAACCAACAAATCATTTACATTGACTAATTCTGCCCCCTGACCTGCTGATAAATTTACAGGACTTGGCAAAATCCCCAATGGACTATATTCACCAAACGGCACCAAATGCGACTTGCTGTATATATGATTTATTTGACCATATCTATCTGCGAACAGCATTGCATTATAAACCTTGCCATTATCCAAGAAATTTGCACCGACAATAACATCTGTGCCCAACGCCTGTGACAAAGGCATTATATCCCCTTTCAAAACCGTAAAAGGATATGATGTTTCAGGAAAAACAATTAAATCAGGTCGTTCATCAACGGACGCCAATTCGAACAAGACCCGCATATTATCTTCTGCATTTATTATTGCCTGCTCTCTGCTATGTGTTGCCTTTTGTGCTTGATTTAACGCAGGTTGCACGATTCGAATTAATTTATGATTATTGCTTTCACCCACTGTTGCCAACTGCATATTATACCGCCCCCACAACATTCCCACAGCCCCCAACAACACAAATACCAACAATCCCCACCACACAACCTTTGACTTTGGCTTTCGCATAACCTCAACTATGGTTGCAATTCCACCAACAATTACAAATGTCAACCCCAACGCGCCCCACAAAGACATAGAATTAGCCAACATCGGAAAATTCAAAGATATATTTGCAATTGGATTCCATGGAAACCCTGTAAACATCCACTCGCGCCCCCACAACACCAACACCCAAACAGCCGCGAATAAAATCGCGCTATACGCAGGATTTCTGCGCACACAGGAAATTACAACAAATGGCCATACAAATATAAACGCACCTGCAATTCCTAATCCAATCACACCTGGGATTGTCCAAACAGCAAATTGATTTGCCAATTCTGGCACAACATAAATTGAATGCAAAGTCCACCAAAACATAGATATTGCATAAACTGCACCAAACGGTGATACACGCAACCAAGCACGCCAAAATCCACACTTTTGTTTTTGTTTGACTGTCAACCAATACGCACCACCAATCCCCAGTACAGCCAACCACCAACAATAGAACGGCGCAAAGCCAAATGAAGCAACCCCACCAAACAATGCGTATAGGAAATATTGCCAAACCCCATTTTCTTTTATTTTAAGTTTTTTAATCCACGCGACAACACCACCCCACGGACAACATTCCGCAGAATCACATTGCCACTCATCATCAATGGCATATGGATTTTTTATACCCAATTTTTTTAAAATTTTTGTTTCTTTTTCTTCCATAATCTCTGCTTCATCATCTTTGATATGGTCGTATCCCAACAAGTGCAACACCCCATGCACCAACATATGCGCCGTATGTTCAACAACTGTTATCTTTTCTAGATTTGCCTCTCTCTGTACAGTATCAATTGAAATAAAAATATCCCCCAGCAAAATATCGTCCCCCAGTTCAAACGACAATACATTTGTTGGTTTATCGATATTTCTGTATTGCTTATTGATTTGCTGTATTTCTTTATCATTAGTCAATATCACAGACACTTCGGAATTTTCATATTTTTTTCCGACAACTGCATTTGCAATTTCATCAAAATCTATTTTAAATTTATTCCAACGTTTATCATGCACATCGACCAAGACTTTCATAAATTCCCCTTTATCATTTAGGCATTAAATGTTGTTTCTTTACCGTACAGCAATATATCTTTTTTTGCATTTTTCTGACGCATTTGCTGAATTCCAGAATTAAAAGCAATTTTTTTACCCTCATCTGTCAGTTTTTTATTTATTCTATTTTTTAAATCATCATAACTGTTTCCTGAATATTCCTGCGCCCTTTCGATTGCATTATTAGCCTCTTTATAAAATTTCTGCTTTCTTTTACTTTTCGAATCACCAATTTTTTCATAACACAAGGCCAAATTATAATAAACATAGCCCTTATTTACATCTGGCGCATTGTCAAAGTATTCAGATTTTATAAACTTTTCTATTACACGCGCGCCTTTTTTGGGTTCACCCATTTTATAATAAGCCAAAGATATATTACTATAAACAATGTAATTTTCAGGATTTACATTCAATGCTTCTTCAAATTTTTGTATTGCTTCTTTATATTGTTCCTTATGATAAAGTTCTTCACCTTCTTCATTAATTTTGTCAGAATCAGACACCTCATACTTCACAGAATTTGCCAACTGTTGGGCTGTGAAATAATCAATTGTTGAGCCTTCAAAAATTTCTCCTGCCATAATTGTATTTACTTCCTGTTCCATCAAATAATCACGTATCTTTAATTGTTCTGTTCCTTTTGTTTTTCTATACTGTGGTGTCTGTAAAACCTCTTCTATATTAGGTATTCTAACCACACCAACAGGCCTTGCTTTTTTTTCTTCTCCGTCATAAATCAGCAAATTTCCTTCATTCATTGTTTTAGGGTTATAGACCGATAAATATGCCGAATCTTGCTCTAATATAACATTTATTTCATACGGCGCTTCTGCCACACAGTTTAAAATAACATCATCAGAAATATCCCCTAATGCATACAACGCGCACACAGAATACTTATTTGACATTCCGCCCCATTGTGTACCGCGTACTTTCCCATACTGCCGAACAAAAACATTCATTATTTCTTCTATTGTTTTTCCAGCATTAACTGCATCACGCACAGGAATACCTGAATTACCTTTAAGCGAATAAGTACTTTCGCCTGCATTATATGCTGCCACCACCAAAGTAATAAACAACTTTGCATCCATCGGCACATTAAAAGCCTCTTTCATCTTTGGATAAATCTTTTCACGCGTCCATGCATCCGCCAAGATTCTAGCCTCTTCAACAGACACACTCAAACCGTTTACTATTGGTCGTCCCAGTATTTTTTTTGCAAACTTACGATGCACTTCATCATCAAGAATAAAACCTACCCCTATTGTTTTCGTACCACTTGTTCCATTATCATAGTACAAATCTCGCACATACCCCTCGGTCAAGAACAAATGTGCGATTACATATGGCTGTATTGCATCAATTTGTTTTTCCCACTCTTCATCCGAAACATTTGGGTTAATTTTAAAATTATCAAAGGACATTGCTTTTTTTCGTGCTTCCTCCTCTTCTTTCTGTTTTCGTTCTTGAACTCTTTCTTTTGCAAAATCTACGGTTTCGACCCCCAGCCATGCCAACAATGGAATCAGATAGTACAGCGCATGCGATACCAAGGCGGGATTTCTTTTAGCGAATCCATCTTTCTTTTTATTTTTAAATCCGCGTTCCATTGCACGCAATGCGAAATTATCCAACACCAGCCCATTTGCAATGCGCATTGTATATTCCATCAACCACAGCAACACAGCACCAGAAACCCTACCGGCATTTTCAAAATGTTTTTTTGGACTTAATTTTGACAATTTTTTTCTTGCATCTTTTATCCCATCTGCCACCATACGCACCGCATCACCAGCCTTTTGGGTATTCGTCATTTGTCTTGTAGAATTTTGTTTCATTTTATTTTCTCCCCAATCCAGTTTTCTTCGCTATTTTCGAACGTTTTTTTGCATAATCTGGTGCCACAAAAGGATAGTCATTTGGCAATCCCCATTTTTCACGATATTGCTGTGGTGTCATATTAAATCTGCGTTTAATATATCTACGCAACATTATATGCCAAGTACCATCTTCCAGACATTGAATTTTATCATTTTGCACAGAATCATCGATTTGTTGTTGTGTAATTGATGTTCCCCGCAAAATTTCACGTGCACGTTGAACAGCCTCTTCCATTGTAAGTTTTGGATTTGCTGCAATTGCTGCTGCGGCCAGATTTGCCACAGCCAAAGTAAAATCAGAATTTTTATTTACCAACTTGCGCTTTCCTTGTTTATTTAATACAATAATTATAACACAAATAAACAACAAATAAAAGCACCGTAAAATGACACGTCCACTTGCAGATTTAATGCGTCCGAACACAATTGACGAAGTAATTGGTCAAACAAATTTACTTGGTGAAAACGGGCTTGTCCGTCGTATGGTTGATAATCAGCGACTATCGAATTTGATATTATGGGGTCCCCCCGGCTGTGGCAAGACAACAATTGCACGCGCATTGGCAAATTCTGTTGATATGGATTTTGTTCCGATGTCTGCGGTATTTTCCGGCACATCTGACATCAAAAAAGCAATGGATGCCGCCCGTATGAATCGGGACATCGGTCGAAACACATTATTATTCATTGACGAAATTCATCGTTTTAATAAAACGCAACAAGACACATTATTACCATATCTCGAAGACGGCACAGTTGTATTTATTGGTGCAACCACTGAAAACCCCAGTTTCAATTTAAACAACGCATTATTATCGCGTTGTCATATTGGTGTATTATCTGGTCTATCCAGCGAAGATTTATTAACATTGATTTCGCGGGCAGAAAAATTCTTGGACACAACATTACCATTGACCAATGATGCGCGCACACATCTGGCGCAGATGGCTGATGGCGACGCACGATTTTTATTAAACACAGTTGAATATATATCAAACGCAAATTTCAAGACCGATTTAACCCCCGATACATTGGATTCTGCCGTACAGAA
>JAFXFG010000030.1 GCA_017520675.1 Alphaproteobacteria bacterium | reverse complement strand
CCTCTGTTTCAATTGCTGTCTTGTTCGCAGCAATGTTTGTTGCGTTGGTCGCAATCTTGCCATCTAATTCTGCTTCGGCTGCTGTGGCACGAGAGACTTCGGTTTCAATGGCTGTCTTGTTCGCAGCAATGTTTGTTGCGTTGGTCGTAATCTTACCATCTAATTCCGCTTCGGCTGCTGTGGCACGAGAAACCTCTGTTTCAATTGCTGTCTTGTTCGCAGCAATGTTTGTTGCGTTGGTCGCAATCTTGCCATCTAATTCCGCTTCGGCTGCTGTGGCACGAGAGACCTCTGTTTCAATTGCTGTCTTGTTCGCAGCAATGTTTGTTGCGTTGGTCGCAATCTTGCCATCTAATTCTGCTTCGGCTGCTGTGGCACGAGAAACTTCGGTTTCAATTGCTGTCTTGTTCGCTGCAATGTTTGTTGCGTTGGTCGCAATCTTGCCATCTAATTCTGCTTCGGTTGCTGTGGCACGAGAGACCTCTGCGCTAATCGCATCTGTGTTTGATGAAACAGCAGAATCAAGGCTGTTGATTGCGCCAGTAATTGTCGTCGCATCGCCTGCGTTTTGACCGGTTAATGCAACTTCGACAGAATCTGGATTCGCTGACTCTATGCCCAATGTATTATCAACCCACTGTTGTTTTTCTGCAAAGATTGCCTGAGCATCAGACATATTGACCTTTTTATCCAATTCTGTGCGGATTGCACCGTTTTCAGCCAATGCACCGTCAATCGCAGCGTTCGCACCGTTCGTAATCGTTTCCAAAATTGGCGCATCATAAACATCTTTGGCATCCTGCAACAGCACACCATTTTCTGCGTAGGCATCTTTGGCAACCTGCTGATTGGCCTGGGCACTGGCGTATGCGTCAGTCGCGGTACCAACAGTTGTAAAGAATCCATCTAGTTCAGTAATTTTCGCACTGTCGTTTTCAAAGACTGTATTTGCCGCAGCAAAATTAACCTGTTCTGTGGCCCAATTGGTACCAGTGTCTGATACAGCAGTATCAACAGCGGTTTTGTCTGCTAAATATGCGGCTTTGGCTTCGTTGAATTTTGTTTCCATTTCTGTACCTGGACCAGGTGTTTCAACAGCACCATTTTCATCCAGCAATTGTGTGCCATCAGCAGATAATGTGAACTTGTTTCCGTTATCTAATTCAAATGAATACAGCGAACCGTCAAATGTTGTATCAGCTGTGCCATTTGTAATTGTAACAGATGCGGCACCTGCATAATCAGACAAAGTATGAGTTTCAACCATATCTTGTGCAGATGTGCCCAATGTAACTTCGTCGCCTGCACCGTTCAGGTATGTATAGTTGTCGCGACTGGCCGTTGCGCCCGAAACAATTGACTGCGTTGTTTTTACATTTACACCGTCTGCTGTTGTATCTGCCCAGAAATCGGATTGTACAGGTGTGCCAGTTGATAAATTTGCAGTATTGCCTTCGCGATCTGTATATGTGAAGTCAGATAAAGATGGATCTGTGTTTTGATCTGCAACTGTCGCAGTCGTTCCATCTGATTTTGTGTATTCGTATGAAACACTTGGTAGTGCATCCGAAACATTTACCTGTGTCCCGTCCGACAGTTCGTATTTGCCACTGAATGTTACATCAGTTGCAGCATTCGCATTGTATGCCAGCCCAATCGCGACCAGCGATGTCAAAATAAGATTTTTTCTCATTTTTCTTTCCCTTTTTTATTTAATTAAATAAAAACCGTCAAGGAAGACGGTCAGGGGGCTAAGAAAATCATATCAAAGAATGATCCCCATGGCCTTTACGTAAATAAACGCTGTTGTATAACCACAGGCCCCCCGACCATTAAATAATCGGGAAAGTGCAAAATAAAAAGCGCATCCGCGCCGAAATTTTTTTATTCTGCAGTCGGATACCAACACTATATGATAGTGTCGCTTTGATACGGGATTTCTTAGGTCCCTGAACCAACATCCCTGCTGATTCAAATACATTATAAATTTTTTTTATGCAAAAATCAATAAAAACTATTAAAAAAAAATTAAACTGGGCGCGTGCCCAGTTCTTGTTATAGTAACCCAAATGTTGTTATGTAATTAAATGATATACCCATAACAAAATTACTGCCATAAACATCTGCACCACGCGCGCGGGCGCGACGATACTGAACATACGGCCCCATCGTTAAATCACCCCATAAATTAGTGTCAAGACGAACCACAGCACTAAAATCACGTTCAAGATCAGTGCTGATAAACTGAGAATAACTGAAATATTCACGATAATAGCCATTTGATGACAGGGTTATACCATCGCGAATTCCATATTCTAGACGCCAACCAATCTCGGCCGCGAGTTTGCTTAGCTTTTCGCCAGAATATGTAAAATCATATTCGTACACACCAGTTAAATAAAGGCTTTTTATAACCTGATTGTCAAACAATGATATACCTGCGTTTGTACGTATCAGATTTTGACGCGGGGATTGGTCGCTTGCAAAAAATTCTGTGTCGTATGCCGCACGAACCGTTGGACCAAACTTAAAACCAGACCATTCCCAGCACGCATACGATAAATTACTGGACAGCAAAATATCATCGGAATTTTCACTGGTCGTGGCAGGTGCGTTGTATGGAATTAACTTTGTTTCGCCATATTCCATAAACAAGCTGTTATCCCACTGAAATTTTTCAGTATTATAGACAAGCGCAGTATCAAATACGCCCTTGATAAAATCCTGACTGTCTGCGCTAAGCGCAGAAACAGGCGAGTTTTGATATTCTGCCGCATGTCTGACATCTGTCTTGGACCATTCAAGGCCAATTCTACGAACTTGAAGAGAAAGACTTTGTTCCGAATCTGTTGCAGAATCCGCAAAAGCGACCTGTGGCAAAATGCACAATGTCGCCAATATTAATTTCTTATTCATTGTTTTTTCCATATGCGCAATACGCCATCTTGGTCGGCATATTTCCATCCACGCTCGCGCAGTGCAATTGTGAATGCGCCACGACTTTCAAGTGGCATAACAATATTAATTATGTTTCCAGAGATTTTTTGAGGCTGAAATTTTATCTTTTCTGCACGCGCGATATCACTCAATTCAATCCACTGTGGAACTTTATCAGACAATTCAACAACAACTGGAAATAAATTTTGTTGCGTTGTGTCCGGCAACCAATGCTGGATATTGTTTGATGCCAGCCAATTGCGCACAGCACTGTCTGCAAAGGTTATTGATATCTTGGCAGAATATGTCGTGTTAGATGTCATTTCGTCACCAATACTGGATGACGCAACCATTGTGGCCAAATCCGACGCTTTGGTTGTTTTTAAAATTTCCTTTAACGCATCTGTATCAACATACTGTTGTAATGAGTCAGATAGAATTTGGCGTCTAGCCTCGTCAAAAGCGATATTCTTGGCATTTACGGCAGTATCACTGGTAATATTAACAGTTGCATCGCCCTGCAACAGAGATTCTGCGCAAACGGGCGATACAACAATCGATAATAATAGTGTTGATAAAGTTTTTCTTGCGTTCAACATCACACCTGCTTTTAGAACTTTGCGTTTATACCAACACGAACACCCAAGGATTTATAGAACGATTCTATTTCGCCACTGTCGGTGCAAATCCAACCTGGGCATTCTGATTCCAGTTCTTTGATATTTAAAGCAACTGGATCACCAGTGGTGGGGTTCAACATATCGGTTTCTGTATAACCAGCATCCTGCCATTGTTGCAAAAGACTGTCATAGATGTCTTCGTAATAATTCCCATTCAAGAATGTCTGGGCATCTGCATCGCTGACACTGTAATAATCATATGTTACCCCAATTGTAAGCATTACTTTGTCCGATATTGATGTTGCCCAATTCGCCCCCAGCCCCAGGTGCAATGCCGAACCGATACCCGCAGAATCTTCGACAGATTTTGGATGCTGCCAGTCAAAACGATATGGCTGATCGCCGGTTGCAGTATATGACGGCAGACCCAATTCAATAAATGCCTTCATATAATTGTTCTGATTGATATCATACTGCATATCCAATGCAACATATGGTCCGGACCATGTAACATCATATTTATGACTGATACCATATTGTCCATAATAATATGTACCACCAGTATTTACAAATTCGTAGCCAGAAGGAACTTCAATCTCGTCATTTAAGTCAATTGAACCATCGTTGTTTGTATCGCTACGGGTTGCAAGATACTGATTACCAGCAGAATCATAAAAGATTAACACAGGATCGCATTGTACTTCGCCATCAAGCGACACGCATCCGCCAGCACCATCAAATGTATCAATCGCAATACCATGATTATTATGTGTTTCCAAAGAATACTTTAAATAACGCCAACCAACCGTTGGTGTAATTTTTAAATTTCCTAATTTAAACGCATTTGTCAAACCAATAGACGCATTAAAGCCCATCATAGAACCATCTTGGGCAGTACCAATTGACAATGCACGCCCCATCTGATTCCCAAGAACATTGTCCGCAACACCGTCATCATTTGTATCTTCGCCCCATTCAGTTACAAAATAACCGCCATTGGTAATATCATCGTCAATCATAGTCGATTCGTTTGCCTGCATCCCATAGTCAAACCCTGCACTGATTCGCATCGCAGTATTACCAACATTAAAATTATAACCTAAATCAACATCAAGAACATTCCAATCAATATTGTCATAGTGCAAAATCGATTCGGCATTTTTCATCTCAAAATTCCACATAGCCGTCTGGCGCGATATACCCGCCCCCAGAAAAAAACCCTGATCTGGTGCAGATTGGCCAACAGTCTTGTTTTGCGTATTCGGCATTGGTTGACGACCATTTTGTGCACTGCGCGCAGTGGAATAACCGGCATTTGCATACTGATTGCGGGCATATGAAGAAACACCCTGTTGCGAATAGTTACGCGAACGCTGGGTATAACCCTGTTGTGCGTACCCCTGTTGCGCATAACGCGTCTGTGGCGATTGATACGCACCGTTATAATATGTCCCCGCTGCATCCGCAACCACAGGCGCCAATGCCAACAAAGAACAAGACAAAAGTTTTTTTGAGATAGACTTCATTATTTACCCCTTTCCGTTTGTTTTTTTATTATTTTATCATAAAAAGACTTGAAAAACAAATCACTTGTTGTAAAAATATGAAAAAATTTTATTTAGTTATGCGACCATGGCGGAATTGGTAGACGCTCAGCACTAAGGATGCTGTGAGGAAACTCGTGGGGGTTCAAGTCCCCCTGGTCGCACCAAAAATCTTTCTAAATTTTATACTTGCCCAGAAAAATATAATTTTGCTAGCATATCAATATAAAGGAATGAAAGGACTTAAAGCGTTTTTACCTGTATTGCTTGTCCCGCTTGCGTTTTGTGGCGCAGATGGGGCGGTTGTGTCGTCTCAAAAACGCGCCCCATCGCAAAGGCAGACAGAATCTGTACAAACTAGTGCGCGCAAAAAAGATTCTGCCACGCGACAGACAACACAACGAACAAAACAATCTACAACTGTCAGAGAAAGAACACCAAACACAACTGCACAGCAGGCAAGAAGCGCGACTGCACAACGCAGGGGTGTTGCCACACGCGAAAAGACACAACCAAAAACAGCAACGCAAAGTCGTGCCGCATTGGCAAAAAATGCACGAAATAGCGCCGCACAAATATCAACACGTGTTGCACGAACAGGACTTAGTGCAAGAAATGCTGCATCCGTACAGGCGGTGTTGTCGCGCGACTATTCAAAATGTCGTGAAGTCTTTAATAGTTGTATGGATGAATTTTGCGCAAATAAAGACGCACAGTTAAAAAGATGTGCCTGCTCTGTTAGACATAGTGAATTTAACAAAACAAAATCTAGTTTGAATGCAGTTGAAGATAAACTGCTGAATTTTAGCCAGCGCCTGTTGACAGTTAATATGGATAAAGAGGACGCAGAAGCAATTAATCAAGAAACTGCCGGCGAAATCGCCTTTAACACCAAGGATACTTCTGAGTCAAAGAAGATGTTGGATGAAATCGCAAAAAAACTAAACACCAGTTTTAATGATAATAATTTTAATCAAAACCTGGGCGCGATATCGTTGTCGCTGAATATAGATTCGGCATTTGATAGTATAGATTCTTTATCTGGTGCCAATACGACAACCAAGATTGGTACAGCATTATATTCTGCAGCATTGCCAGTATGTCGCGAAATGGCAACAGAGGTTTGCAGTACCGAAGAGTTAGATATCGCAGAAAGCAGTTATCAACTGATGATAGAACAGGATTGTAACACAGTCGCAAAGACTTATCAGGCAAAGGTTGACCAGGTACGAACAAAAGTATTGGAATCCAGCGCACTGTTAGATATGTCGCGATTGGATGTGCACCAGAAAAAGAACTCAGATGATATGTTGGCATGTAAAACAAAAATGTTGGATATGCTGACTGATTCTTCAATTTGTGGGAAAGATTTGCACAAGTGCTTGGATACAACAGGACATTTTATCAATCCAGCAACTGGTCAGGCGTTTTTGACAGCAGACTTGTATCTGTTGCAAGAAACAATCCAGCGCCCGACAGGTGATTTAACATGGCAAACTGTTCCTGGGAATAGCAGTTTTATTAATTTCTTGAATACAAAAAAAGAATATTTGGAACCTGCAACAGAAAACTGCCAAGATGTTGCAGACGATGTGTGGAACGCATTTTTGGATGATGCGTTGGCACAAATCAAGTTGGCACAAAACACAAAGTTAGAAGAAATCAGACAGTCTTGTTTTACACTGGTTTCAGAGTGCGTAGATGAAGCAAATGATACAATTGCGGATTTTGATGCGCGTGCCCTGTCTTTGTTCAGCATATCAGCAGACCAAACAGCAAACCAAATGTGCAACGATGTGCGTAATGCCTGTACTGCACTTATTGATAATGTCGACGGTACAGCAAGTAATTGGGGCGATGGTATAACAGGTATTTTGGCGTCAAAAACTTACGAGGCAGTATTACAAACTTGTAGAATAGTCGGTGAAAATTGTATTATACAAACCTGTCAAAGCCCAACAGGCAACTTTGATTTGTGTATGAATACAGACTCAATCAATCGCAGAACTGTTTTAACTCGTAAAGCCTGCTGGGAACAAGTATTGGACTGTGTTGCCAGTGCAGGAAATGACACTTTGTTAGAAATACAAAAAGAACATCCTATTGATGATTCAACTGCGTTTTACACCGAAATATACGGTAATGCAAATGATGTTTTTGATTTCTGTCAGACAGAATGTGCAACACCTGCTTCTTTGAGTTGTTATAAATGTCGTATAACGGAAAGTATATGGGGGAATTGTCAGGATTCGCCGACTTCATTGGTAAGCGAAAATAATATTCTTGCGCCGATAAGTGGTGAAACAGGAACTTTGATGTCATGGCTTGCTAAAAATACCGCAACCAACAGTTGTTATGCATATGCATCAAATTGCGCTGAATTTATAACTGTTTCAAACAATATAAAGAATTGCTGCGATACCGTTTCTATGACAGAAAATGGACTGCGTATTTGTTGCAACACAGATAACACGATACCAACCGAAAACGATACTGGGGCTGTTTTTGGCTCAGGCGATACTGCGGTCTTGGATGGTAATCGTATCTGTGCACCAGTGGCGATATCAGGAAAAGCAAATCTGTTGTACACCGTAACAAACACTATCCCCGGTACAGCAAGAACAGTTATCAACAGTGTGTATTGCATGGGCGATATTAAAGCAGGAACAGGAAATCAAATAAACTGTAATGGAACATTGATTAAAGTAGAAAGTAAAAACGGAAACTTACATTTCTATCGCTTGGAAAACAACAATTTTGTTCTGCTGAACATGAGTTATGTTGATGGATATGATAAGCTGTGCAGTTTTACAGAAAGCGGTGGTGTAGGTCAGTGGACAAACAACGGTCAACAGTGCAGTGTACAATATCCGCAGGGGTATCACTTGGTTTACTAAACAGGAGGACAATAGAGATATGAAAAAAATAATCTGTATGTTTTTACTATCTGTTTCCTTGGTATCAAACGCATGGACCGCTAATGTGTCCGAGGAGTTTTGTTCCGAAATAATTTCGGCACCAGATTGCTATTCAGCACCAGGATGTTTTTTATCCTCTAATAATATATGCACTATATGTCCAGCTGGTTATTACTGCGAAAAAAATTCAAGTACTAAAACCCCATGTCCTGACAACACTAAAACATCTTTACCTGGCGCAACGGCAGCAAGCGGGTGCGATGTTATGAATTGTGGAATTTTCAAATTTGAGTCCGAATGTGCAAATGCACCTTCTTGTTATCTAACAACCAGAAGCGATGATGATACCACATGTTTTGATAAAGGCAACGATGCAGATGCGTGTAATGCAACCCCCGGCTGTCAAATGATTAACGGTTCATGCGGGAATGCTATGTTGTGTAAAAATTGTGAGGCCGGATATTACTGTATCCAAGGTGCAGAAAACATATGTGAAAAGGGATATTATTGTCCGGCAAATTCCAGTCAGCATATCGCCTGTCCAATTGGATACACGTCTGATTCTGGTGCTGAGAGTAAGGATGATTGTTATATTGATTGCGAAGCCTATAATATTTTAACAGAAAAAAAACAATTTTGTACTGCGGCGCCTGGTTGCCAATGGAAAAACAACAAATGTCAAGTATGCGAATCTGGATACTATTGTCCTACGAATTCTGAAGGAAAAAAATGCCCACTAAATGCCCAATCCGTTAGTGGCGCCACTGCAAAGAAGGACTGTTATATAGATAAATCTAATAAAGTCTGTGATTCTAGCGGAAATTGTTATACACTTGGCGCAAATGAGAAATATTATTATAAGCCAACACCACAAGAACAACTTATTGTACCAATTATACCAAATTGGCCTTCTATTGAACAATGTATGCCAGAATCACCACTACCATGTTAGTTGATTAATCGTGTTCCTTATCGTGGTTAGTTGTTCTGGGGTAAATTTGCCCAGAACCCAATCTGCTGGATTTATAGGCAGGCCCATTTCGCGCGGATGGCCAATACCAATGCGAATTCGCAGATATTCACGACCAACATGCGCGTCAATTGACTTTATACCGTTGTGCCCTGCACTGCCCCCGCCAATTTTTTTGCGGCAACTGCCAACCGTAATATCCATATCATCATGCACTACAATCAGATTTTCCAGTGGTATCTTGTAAAAATTCATTAAGGCCAAAACCGCAATACCGCTGTTGTTCATATATGTTTGTGGTTTAGCAAAAATTATACTGCGACCATCAATCTGGGCACGCGTAGTTAATGCGTTCTTTTCCTTCTTCCATACGGACGATGCGTCCGCCCATGTGTCAAGGGCCATAAAGCCAACATTATGACGAGTGTTTTCGTATTCCAAACCTGGATTGCCAAGTCCAACAATAAGTATCGGTTTATTTTCTTGCATATTAGCGCCTCTTTTTCTATGATAATATCATACAAAGGAGAAAACATGAAATCAAAAACATTAAGTTTTTTAACACTTGCATCCGTTTTATCAGTTTCTGCACCTGCATATTCTAATATGTTGTTTGATGTTTATGCCGGTGGTACATATGGTATTGGTGGCTATACGCTGTTCACAGATGCGCAAGACATTTCAAAGTCTGTACAATCATATGGTGCGGTCTTGGGTATGGATATCCCAATGTTTCGTATCGAAGTCGAATACAATCATATGGAAGCAGATGACGCAAGTTTGAATCTGGGATTGATTAATGCTTATTTCAAATTGCCAACACCTGTTGTTAAACCATATATCGGTGTTGGTATCGGCAGTACCTTTGACAGTAAATACGAAGTCAGCAGTACAATGCATATCGATTTAGACGATGCAATGGCGTACCAAGGTATGCTGGGGATAACACTGGATGTGCCAGTTATTCCATTTAATGTCGATATCGAAGGTCGTGTATTGTATGCGCCAGATATTTATAGTGATGCGTACACATCTAATGATTTGTTGCAATACGAAGGACGCGTAAAATTGCGCTATGTGTTCTAAATGCCCTTGTGGTTAATTCTGCAAGGAAACCAAGGGGGTGTGTTTACACCCCTGTTTTTATTATCGCAAAATGACTATTTTTTTGTAAAAAATTTTATTTGTAGGTGCTAACATAAAAAAAGATAAACAATAAACCAAAAGAAATAAATATGCTGACTTTGATTGATGGGAACTCTTTGCTTTTTCGTGCATACTATGGTGTGCACAGCAGACTGACGCGAACAGATGGTACACCAACTGGGGCGGTGTACGGCTTTTTAAATATGATTCTGCCAATCCTGTCAACCACAGATAAAAACGATAAAGTCGTTTGTGTCTTTGATGCTTCAAGACAGACTTTTCGTCAAGGCATATATCCTGAATATAAACAAAATCGTACAGAAACACCCGCTGATTTGATTACACAATCACAAATGGTGCAACAATGCCTGCGCGCAATGGGCGTGCCTGTGTTATGTGTCGCAGAGGTCGAGGCCGACGATGTCATTGCAACTTTGGCAAACCAGTACTGCGAAACTGAAACTAAGACACGCATCATTACAGGCGATAAAGATTTAATGCAGTTGGTATCAAATTGCGTTTTCCTGTACGACGGTATGAAAAATCGTGAAATACATTATCAAGAAGTTCTTGAAAAATTTGGCGTAATGCCAAATCAGGTTGTCGATGTGCAATCCTTGATGGGGGATTCGTCCGATAATGTCCCAGGGGTGCCAGGTATAGGACCTAAAAAAGCCGCAGAACTGATTAACGAATTTCAAACATTGGACAATTTGTACGACAACCTGAGTCAGGTAAAAAATGAAAGAACACGAAATTTATTGCGCGATAATCGCGATATGGCATATATTTCAAAGCAATTGGTTACTTTAAAAACAGATGTTGATTTAGATGGATTAAAAATAGAGCCTTTTGTTTTTAATAAAAGAAATGCTTTGGATTTTATACGAACACAAATTGAAAGTAATTCTATTATAGCAAAAATTGAAAAACTGTTCCCTAATGCCAGTACCGATACCCCCGCCCCCAGCCTGTTCGAATTCCCAAACAACGCATGTGATGTTGCGGAATTTATAACTGATAAAGCACCAGATAATACACAATTAAATATTATACATAAAACAATCACAACAATTGATGAATTAAATGATTTCTTGTCAAAAGTCGATAAAATAATCGCAATCGATACGGAAACAACCGGCCTTAATCAAATGTCTGATAAAATAGTTGGAATTTCGCTGGCGGTCAATGCTGCGACAGGGGTATATATTCCTGTTCGACATCGCAATAATAACAGCGATGAACTGTTTGCCAGTAATCAAATATCTGATAATCAGATTAATCTAAATCAGGTATATGAAAAACTGTGGCCGGTATTAACAAATCCAAAAATATTAAAGATTGGACATAATCTGAAATACGATTTTCATATTATGGAAAATGAAGGCTGGGATACTTCGAAAATTATGCCATTTGATGATACGATGTTGTTGTCCTATGCGTTGTATGGCGCACGACATGGACACAGTCTGGATGAATTAGTACTAAAATATCTGGGGCATCAAAATATATCTTTTTCTGCGCTGTTTCCACCGAAAACAAAAGATGCAGATATGCACTTTGATATGCTGTCCATACAAGACGCAACACCATATGCAGTCGAAGATGTATGTGTGTGCTTTGCGCTGTATGAAAAAATGAAACCAGAATTAGAAAATAATGAAAAACTAAAAAGATTGTATGATACCTGTGATTTGCCACTGATGCCGATATTGTTGCAAATGGAACGAAATGGGGTCTTGGTTGATAAAGGTAAATTACGACAATTATCAAGCATTTTCCATGCACAACTGCAAGAACTGTCCGAACAAATATGGAAATTAGCAGGCCATGAATTCAATATCGCAAGCCCAAAACAACTGGCAGTGGTATTGTTTGATGAAATGATGTTGCCGGCAAATAAAAAACGTTCAACCGATGCAGATACACTAAATGAATTAGTTGACACACATCCAATTATTGAAAAAATTTTAAATTGGCGCTCGATTGCAAAACTAGCAGGAACATACGCGGACGCATTGCCACATCAAATTGGTATCGACAATCGAATTCATACTACTTATTTGCAAACAAGTACAAACACAGGCAGATTGTCCAGTCGCGATCCAAACCTGCAAAACATCCCCGTTAAAACTGCATTGGGGGAAGAAATTAGAAAATGCTTTGTCGCCGCACCAAATCATGTTCTGATATCCGTTGATTATTCACAGATACAATTGCGATTGCTGGCCGATATTGCCAATGTGCATACTTTTAAAGAAACATTTAATAATGGTGATGATATACACCAACAGACAGCACGCAAAATTTTTGATATTCCTGCAGATCAACCTGTTCCTGCGCAAATGCGACGGGCTGCAAAAACAGTTAACTTTTCAATTATATATGGCATTTCGTCCTTTGGATTGGCTGCGCAATTAGGTGTATCAAGACCCGAGGCACAAAATATCATCAATTCTTATATGGCAGGATTGCCAGAAATTCGTGATTATATCGAAAAAACAAAAAAATTCGCCATTGAAAACGGCTGTGTTTATACACCATGGGGACGCAAAATTGAATTGCCAGAGGCACGAAACCCACGCATGCGTGCATACGCAATGCGCGCAGCAATAAACGCCCCAATCCAAGGATTCGAGGCGGACTTGATGCGACGCGCAATGATAGAAATAAACAACAAAATAATACAACCAAACAAAGATAAAATACGTATGATTATGCAGGTGCATGATGAAATTATCTTGGAATGTGCTGATGAATTCGCAGAAAATTTTGCAAAGCAAATAAAATCAGAAATGGAACATATCACCAAATTGTCTGTTCCACTGGTCGCAGAATATGCAATTAATCATTTTTGGGACAAATAAAAAAAGAAGCAAAATAATTTCTTATTTTGCTTCGATAATAACCATCGCTGCGCAATATTCACCTTGGTCTGTTAGTGATAAATGAACACGTGCATCATCACCCGCCACATCCCTAAGAAATGCCTTGGCGCCACCGGAAACCTGTAATTCAGGACGGCCCGCGTCGTTGTGAACAACTGATACATCTGAAAATGAAATATCATCACCAAACCCAGTTCCCAACGCCTTTAAAAAGGCTTCGCGGGCGGCCCAGAAATTTGCAAGGTGCTTTTCAGAATTTGCATTGTCATTATCCGCATATTCTAATTCTTTTTTCGTGAATATACGCTGTTTTTTAAATGCAGACCAATCTAGGAAACGATTACATTCAACTAAATCTATCCCTGTTCCAACTATCATATTTAGACTCCCTTGGGTGTATAATCTTGATAAAGAATACTAATAACAAATAAGCGATTCGTGCAAGCAGAAAATACACATAACAAAAAACCGCCACTTTGGGCGGGATTTTACTTTTTACAATCTGATTTTGTCGCATCCATTTTTCTGTCGCATTTGTCATGCATACCAGAACAGTTTTTGCATTTTCCATTTTTACTTTCTGTTTTTGACATTTTTATTTCCTTTGTTTTGGGTTAGTATGTTTTGTCCGGACACTTTATATGATACATTTTATATAGTGTCATCACAATATGCGTATTTTCCCAAATGCAAATCACGCAAAAAAAGTAATTGTATTTTTTATTAAATGATTATAGAATACTGGGCGTTGTCGGGGTGTAGCTCAGCCTGGTAGAGTACTTGCATGGGGTGCAAGGGGTCGCAAGTTCGATTCTTGTCACCCCGACCATTTTTGTTGACTTTTTTTTATAAAATGCTTGACTTTTTGTTTTTTTGTACTATATTTTTTTTGTTCTGACAAACAAGACAAATCAAAGAGGTTATAAAATGATACAAATTCAAGAATGGTTAAAACAGGGACACATCCTGCAAATAACAGCAGATGGCCTTTTTGTTGCAGGAAAACCAGCGGTTACTTATAACAATGAAAAAATCTTGATGCCAACAGTTGATGCACTGGGAACGGATTTTCAAGAAATTCAAGTAATGCAATCTGTCACCAAGGGTGCTTATACACAATCAGGCAAGCCAACACCAGGTAAGGGTTCTTATTTGTGGTTGCGCGCAAAAAGCACAAATGGAATATGGTCGGATTGGCTGTGCCGTTCGGAATACGTCCGTTTTATGGGATGCACCAGATTAGCAGCAGCAGAAATTGCCACGGCGGCTTCTGTGTTGCAAAGTAAAAAAAGAACTGATTTCCGCGAAGCAGTGTTGAAAAATATTAGCAAAAAAAATCAGTTGGCGAATATTATCGGCACATTGCAACAAAGCAAAACAAAATAATTTTTAGTTAAACAAACAGCCGCCCAAATGGCGGCTGTTTGTTTGTGCATTATTCATCGACACCACAATTTGATATTATCATATCTGAAATATGTACTTTTTGCGCATGTTCGCGCGCCAATGGTACGGCACAAGGATTACAATCGTGCAAAATATCGCCTGCCTTGCAAACAAAAGCAACATCTTGACACAGACCATATGTTGTTTTTTGAACCCGTTGATTCATATAATTCATAGCAATTTCCCAATATTTTTCAGGGACTGCCTTTGGATTATATTCCCACATTTGTTGCACCGTTTTTATTGTTCGTGAAATACATGGCTGGGAACCACTGAGGTGTAAAATGTTCCCAGTTATATTGTTGGTTGGATTGCTGTTGTTTTGCCGTATCATCGTCCAAGCAATTATCGCAATGCAAAAAAATATAACTAGAAATAAAAAAATAAAATGCGCAATTGTAAATGCAGATGTGTTTGTTTGAATCTTTGCCATATTTTGTCCTTTGATATGATGTTAGCACTTTTGGTGCCTGCATAATATAGTTTTAAATTCCCATTTATATTGAAAATTATAAAAAAAAGATTTATTATGTTGTCGCATATAATATAACCAAGGGGGTCAAAATGTTCATTACAGAAAAATTAGAAACTTTTTCTTGGATTAATGTTGGAAACCCCGACCACGAAGATTTTGAAAAACTGCAAACAGAATACAAAATTGATGAAGATACTATTTCAGATATCTTGGACCCAGATGAACAACCCAGATTAGAAGTAGAGGATGACTATAAGGTTATAATCGTCCGATTCCCTATCATTAATCGCGAAAATGATACACTGTGGCATACCGAGCCTTTGTCAATAATATATTCCGAAAAACGCGTCATTACAGTATGTCGAAAGAGATGTGATTTGCTGGACAGAATAAAAAAATCAGAAAAAACATCGCGCGAGGAATTTATACTAAATGTTATTTACTATATTGCAGAATCATATCTGCGTATGTTAAAAGAATTAAATAAACGTGTTTTGGCATCTAAAAAAGTCTTGCAAGAACGCATACGCAAAAAAGAACTGCTGGATTTGTTAGAGGTGGAAAATAGTTATACGCTGTATATGGCCGGAATTCGCGGTAATGCAGCGGTGCTGGATAAACTGGAAAAAGTGCGTGGATTCGTTAAGACAGACGATGCACAGGAACTGGCCGAAGATGCGCGTATCGAATTATTACAGGCAACAGAGGTTGTGTCGTCTTATAGTAAAATGCTGAAATCAATCAAGGAAACATTTGAAAGTGTGATTAATATGGATTCTAATACAAATATTAATCGCTTGACTATGTGGAATATCTTGCTGGTGATTCCAACGGTAATTGTCGGATATTATGGTATGAATCTGGAACTGCCGTTTGCACAACATCACGAAACGGCAACGGCTATTTTTGTATTCATTATGGTACTGTTACTGGGGTTCGCGATGTTTAGCACTATTAAAAGAAAAATTGTTTAAGACTATTTTACACCGTACTTGCCACGATTAATGGGGCGATAGGATAAAGCCTCGGCCAAGTCCGACATTTCAATATTATCCGAGCCGCGCAAATCTGCAATTGTACGCGCAAGACGCTTTATGCGATTATAACCGCGCGCAGACATACCCATCTTTTCTGCGGCGGTATTTAAAAACGCTGATAATTCTTCGTTAAGTGCGGCAAACCGTTCAAGGTCTGGGCCATCCAGCAAGGAATTCACCCGCCCTTGACGCGATAATTGACGATTGCGCGCTGCAATAACACGCGCACGTATTGTTGCACTGCTTTCGCGTGGGGTTGTGTCGGTTGCCATTTCCCAAGGATTTACCGCATCAACATCAACATGCAAATCTATTCTGTCCAATAGTGGACCAGAGATTTTATTTTGATATGCCTCGGCACAGCGGGGGGCACGACTGCAAGACAGTGCCGCATTTCCCAGATGACCGCATGGGCATGGATTCATCGCGGCAATCAACTGAAAACGCGCAGGATATGTTGCATTTCGACGGGCGCGAGATATTAAAATACGCCCCGATTCCATTGGTTGACGCAAGATTTCTAGGGTTGCGCGATTGAATTCTGGCAATTCGTCCAAGAACAAAACACCGTTGTGCGCCAATGAAATCTCGCCAGGGCGGGCATCAGAACCACCGCCAGCCAACGCAACAGGACTGGATGTATGATGAACACTACGAAACGGACGCGCAGATATTAAGCCACGACCAGATAATTGACCAGCAATCGAATATATTGTCGATGTTTCTAAAATCTCAGATGCAGTCATTTCTGGCATAATGGTAGGCAGACGCGATGCAAGCATAGTCTTGCCCGACCCAGGGGGACCAACCATCAACATCGCATGACCGCCAGCAGCCGCAATTTCTAGTGCGCGTTTTGCAGCAGACTGACCATGAACATCAGCCATATCAAGTGTTGTATTGGTTGACGATTCCGGTGCGGTTAATTCAGGGACAGGTAAAATCTGGGTACCCTTGAAATGATTTATTAATTGCACAATATGAAACGGCGCAAGAATATTTGTGTGCCCTGCCCAGCGCGCTTCTATTCCCTGTTCGCCAGAGCAGATTATCCCAAGATTATGCGATTGCGCCCATACACTGGCAGGTAAGACAGCGTCTGTCTTTACAATTGTACCGTTAAGTCCAACTTCGCCCAATATCAAGTATTTTTCAAGTTCGATTTCTGGCAATACACCAATCGCACACAAAATCCCACATAATATAGGCAGGTCAAAATGCGAACCTGACTTCTCAACATCCGCAGGTGATAAATTTACCGTTAAACGCTTTGGTGGCAAGGATAAATTTAGCGCAGATAAAACATTTCGAATACGCTCGGCAGATTCCTTGACCGCCCTGTCCGCCAAACCAATAATATTAAATTCGGGCTTTGATAAACCAGACGACAACTGAACCTGAACATCAATCGGGGTCGCATCCATTCCATTAAAAATAATCGACTTTAAAGATATCATATTTGATATATTATAACTTGAATTAAAATTCTGCAAGTTATAATATAGCCATATCAATGAAAGGATTTCTTATGCCAGCAAAAAGTAAAAATAAAGCACGCGAATGGTTTAATACAATATTCTATGGCGCGTTAATCGCAATCGTTTTTCGCAGTCTGTTACTGGAACCATTTAATATACCATCTGGTTCTATGATTCCAACACTGCATGTTGGCGACCATATCTTTGTGCAAAAGTGGGCGTATGGATATTCTAGATACTCGTTCCCGTTCGGGTCTTGGAAATTGTGGAACGGACGATTTTGGGCAACAGAACCAGAGGTTGGTGATGTTATCGTATTCCGTAACCCAATAAATGAATCACAGGACTATGTAAAAAGACTTATCGGAAAGCCCGGGGATAAGATACAAATGATTAATGGACGCTTGCATATAAATGATGTACAAGTGCAACGCGATAACCCAAGACCATATATCGTCGCAGTATTGCCAAAGTCTATGCGAAGCGTTGGGTTCTATACGGACAACATGTCTATCAAGGGAAACAAGGTTTGGAAGAACAATAAACCTGCTGATTTCAACTATACAATCGAATATAAACCAGATAGTTTTTGTAATGGATTCAAGGGGGCATGTGGGGTTTTTGAGGCAACAGAGTACACAGAAACATTGCCAAACGGCGTAAAACACAGTATTATCGAATTTAGTGATGATGCGTACTTTGATAATACACCTGTATTCACAGTGCCCGAAAATCACTTCTTCTTTATGGGCGACAATCGCGATAACAGTGGCGACAGTCGTGGCGAAGTCGGTTTTGTGCCACGCGATAATGTGCTGGGGGATGTATGGTTTATTTGGTATTCGCATAATTACTATGCGCCGTTGCTGGCACCATGGACATGGGGTAAAAAAATTAGATGGGACAGATTTGGAATGGGGATAAATTAATATGAATAAAATTAACTATGTTTTTAATGATGAATCTTTGTTGGAATTGGCACTGACACAAAGTGGTGCAGATGCACAGCATAATAACGAAAGACTGGAATTTATTGGCGACCGCGTGTTGGGACTTAGTATTGCGACACTGTTGTACGATATGTACCCGAATGAAACCGAAGGGGAACTGGCACGCAGACACGCAATGCTGGTATCAACAGACACATTAGGAAACATCGCACTAACTATCGGTCTTGAAAAATTATTAAAGCATGGACATATGACCGCAGGTCGCAAGAAACATATACTGGCCAATGCGATGGAGGCTGTATTGGGTGCAGTATATCTGGACGGCGGGTTCGAAGATGCAAAAACTTTGATTTGCGATATGTGGCGCGAACTGGCAGCAGCAGATACAAAACCACCAAAAGACCCAAAAACCGCCTTGCAAGAACTGGTACAACAATCGGATAGAGGTAACCTGCCGGTGTATGAATATATAGAGGCAATCGGTGCATCCCATAACCCGATATTCAATGTAAAAGTTAGCGCGTTGGGGAAAAGCGCAATGGGGAAAGGAACTTCTAAAAAAGAAGCAAGCATAAATGCAGCAGAGGCTTTGCTGAAAATCCTTGCAATTTAGAGTTTTCAACAGTAAAATCATACAAAAATAAATTTAACTTTAAGGATATAATATGTTTTCTATTTTGTTAGTACTATTAATAATTGTCGCAGTTATGATGATTGGTTTAATATTGTTGCAAAAGTCTGAGGGGTCTGGAATGTCAGGCTCGGCGGCGGCATCTGTGTTCGGTGGCGCACTGACTGGTGCGGCAGCAGGAAATTTCCTGACACGCGCAACAGCGTGGTTGGCGACTTTATTCTTTGTTTTATGCGCAGCATTGGCATTGGTTTCTGCAAAATCAAATGTCGCAACACAACAAAGCCAATTGCGTCAAGAACTGGTTACACAGGGCGAAGTGGCACCATCACAGGCGCCCGTAGATGAAAACGCACCTGTGGATAACACACCAAAGACAATCGAAGATTTAATGAACAAATAAAACAGACCGCCAAATGGCGGTTTTTTTCTTTGAAACAATTTGTCCTTTGTGATAACCTGTCGATTATGGGAACAATTAACAAACCAGATATTATCACGCAAACCATTATTATAAACGATGATTATATTCGTAAAAATCGCCTTGCTGATGGTAGTTTGGAAGTAAAATTTGGATCAGCCGATATCGATGCTAAACGTATACTTATCAATAGGTATGTTATTGATGATAATATAACTATGATTTCCCCTGATAAAGTACAAGAACTAAAAGATAAACTAAGCAAAATCGACGAACAAAGTATCATCGCACACGAAGCACAGCATATTCACAATGGCGCAATTGGGTATGGATATCTTGCAAATTCTGATAATATTTATGAATCTATGATGCTGTCTTTTGCAGATGAAATGTCCGCAATGTTGGCAGGGTATATGAACAAGCATAAGAATGTTGACGATGCCTTGGCGGATGTTTTCAAGAATTTATCTGGGGATACGCGTCAGAAATATATAACGGGGCAATTTCAAAATCATTTTAATAGTTTACAAAAAATGTATGGAAATAGAAAAAATCTATACGAACATAAATTCGATTCAAGAAAAATAAACAAGATTTTGGATTATTATTTTACCATTAATGGGGTGAATGTTATGAATAATATGTCCAAGGATTCTAAAATTAAATTCGGACAGTTTATGGTCGAAGTAAAATCAGATATAAAAAAACATATCGATAACCAAATTTTAATGTCTATGAAGAATCAGAAAAATATATAACTTATTGTTTATCAATTGAAAAATCTAGTTTTAAATTTGGAAAACTTGAATGACTGGAATCAGGAATCTGTTTGACCATTTGCCCAGACAGCCACTTGTTCGATAATGATTGTGGCACCGTTTCATCGTGCGATGCAATGTAATGCACCTGTGGATAACACACCAAAGACAATCGAAGATTTAATGAATAAATAAAAAAAAGACCGCCGTTTGGCGGTTTTTTCTTGATAGAAACTAGCGCGTTTTGGCGCGTAATAATTGCTGGGTGTGCAGATATTCAGATACAGTATATTCTACGCGTTTCTTGGCCCAAGACGAATTACCATAAATCTGTTGCTTATCTGACGCAGTGTTTTCATCAACCATACAATAGGCCGTAATATTGTCAGAAATATCACGATACACAAATGTCGGCAAATGCTGTTTATTAATCATGCTTAAATTCAAATTCTGTTCGCCGTTTGATAATTCTTTGCATTTTTCTAAGATGGCTTTGTTAGCATAAAACAAAGGAACGACATCGCAATGCCCTTGTCCTTTGATGCTTTTTTGAAAGAAATCTTCGCCATCAATTAGAAAATAATCCTGACTTTTATAAAACTTTCGCGCATAAAAAGATGATATTAAACCAAGTTTACTTCTTAGCAATGACGAAGAATGCTCGGCCGCCCTAAGTAAGCCCTTGCCTATTCCTTTGTGCTGATAACGTGGCAATATATACAGATTAGACACACAAGAATAGCCCTGTTCATAATAGCCACTGATGTGCCCAACCAGTTTCGTGCCACTGTATGCACCATACGCAAAATTACCTTTCTTGGCATTCCATTCTGATTCCATTTGCCTTATGCCGTCTGATAAATCTTGGGCATTTAAGTAAATACCATCGGCCGCCAAAGCAGCAGAACGAATTTTTATGAATTCAGACCAGATGTCATCTGCATCTTGGTTGAATATAGGAAAAATTTTTATTTGTTTCATACTACAAATATAGTACATTATTATAGTTTGTCAATAGACAAGTCTAATTTTATATTCGGAAATTTTGAGTGGCTGGAATTCGGGACTTGTTCAATGCGCTGTCCTGACAACCATTTGTATGATAATGACTGGGGTACTGTTGCATCGTGTGATGCAATATAATGCACCTGATTCACATGCGGCAACTCGTTCATGTTAAGCGATAATTCCAAAGGCGCATCGTTAAAATATTCTGTCCAATCGCTATGATTTAAAACACCGGCAATTGTTATCCATTTCTGTATGTTTAAATCACTGTTTCGCAGTATAACAAGGCCTGTAATCAGTGCGCCACCAGAATAACCAATCAAAACCACAGGGCGATTTTTCGCAACCTGACGGATGGCAATAGACATTGAATCAATAATATCTGACGAAAAACGACCCGTTGTCCAATCTGCCTGACGGCAGGTGTCTGACATAACATATTGGCATGGTCGCGCCATATAAACAACATTTGCCCCTGTATCACTTGTCGCAATTTCACGCATCAATGTCCCATATGGGGTCGGATCTGATGTTGGTTGCCCTGCCCCATCAAAGGCATTACCATCGCCTTCGATATAAATGTGAACCGGTGATTCTGAATCCGATGTCTTTTGATATGTAAAAATGCTGTATTTGCCAGCAGATATAACATATGGCATAAAATCAGTGGGTGCACGCCACCGAGATACGCACCCAATCAATAATATGCACAATAGTATATTTCTTGGAATCATATGTGCAGTTTAACAAATTTTTTGAATAAAATCCAGAACCTAATTTTGACAAATAATATTTTTTTCAACTTTACACTTGACAAATGGGTTGACAAATACTATTTTTAGGGTATAGACATTCACACAAACAGTAAAAGGGTTATAAAAATGACAAAAAATAACAATAGTAAAAAGAATTCAAAATCATGCAATTTTTCTGCACGTGTTTTAAATATTATCAAGTGGCCTTTTCTGGCAATTGCAAAATTGCTGCGCAAGATTTGGAACTGGATTTGTAAAATTAATTTAATTGGCTTGGCAAATTCGGCGTTGCTGGTTGCCATTATTGTTTTGTTCAGTATGTTAATTATGGACTTTAAAGGCTGTAAAAAACAACAAACCATAGTTATGCCAGAACCAATCCCAGTCGTTACACAAAAAACACATGTAGAAACACCAAAGTTACCGTTACCAACAGATACGGTAAATCGCAAAAAAACAGTACAGGCCGTTCGCGTTGTGCCTGTGTCCAAGGTTGAAATCGAAGTTGTAAAAAAACAAACCGCAATTCATAATAAGCAATTCTGGGGCGATGTCGTTATTGATAATCGTAGCGCAGGTGCTTTGTTGCAAAATAATACACAAGTTAACGGTAATTTGTACTTGCAGAACATGCGCAAGTATGTATTACCATGTAATATTCGCATCAACGGGAATTTATTCTTGCGCGATGTGAATATGTTGCAGTTCTGTGGCGACTTTGTCATCACAGGCAACATATATGTCAGCCCAAAATCTTCGTTTGGTCCAATCCCAAAGACCGCAAGATTGGGCGGATATGTGGTGCTGTAATCCATTAATTACAGAAAAAAATTTTCATATATATCTCCCTTTGGATGCCACTGAAATTTCAGTGGCATTTTTTGTATTTACAAGAATCCACAAAAATATGTCCCCTGCGGGGCAATGGATACCCGCCTGGAATCACCCACAAAAATCCACAAAATATATGTCCCTGCGGGGCAATGGATTCCCGCCTGCGCGGGAATGACGAAGAGTGTGAGGATGGGGTCCGATGTGGGAATGACGAAGAGAGAGAGAGTGTGTGTGCGTGATAATGTTTTAGATGTCCCTGCGGGGCAATGGATTCCCGCCTGCGCGGGAATGACGAATGTGTGAGTGGGGCCTGATACGCGGGTATGACGAAGAGGCGTGTGTGGGGGTGATACGGGTATGACGAGGGTGTGAGGATGGGGATGGGATAAGTTTTTTAATGACTTTGATTGAAAAGTTCGGTATAATTGTTGTGTGTAAAAAATGGAGAGAAAAAATGTTAGACAGATTGTTAAATGTTTTGGCTAAAAATTTAGGCTATACAATCGTTATGGTTATTGCGATTGTGTTCTTTGTGTATTTTTCAGAAGGATTGATTTCGGGCTTGATTGCCGCTGTGTCTGCAATGCTGGCATACACTTGTGGGGTTGCGCTGTATCGCGAATTCAAAAATACACCAACTGTTAAAACAGTTAATGCAAAGCCTGTAAAAAAGACAAATAAACCAAGAAAAAAGAAATAATAAAACCGCCGTTTGGCGGTTTTTTGTTTTAATTAATCCAGATTTTTCAACAAAATATCTTTTAGTTCATTTGGCAACATACCAGTTGTAGAATAACCACAGTCAACATGATGGACTTCACCGGTAACACCGCTGGATAAATCACTGAATAAATATAACGCAGCACCAGATACATCGTCCAATGTCATATTACGACGCAACGGGGTCGTGTCTGCATTCAGGCGTAACATCGCCTTGAAACCACCAACACCACTGGATGCCAAGGTCATAATTGGACCTGCGCTGATTGCGTTAACACGAATACCATCACGACCAAAATCAGACGCCAGATAGCGAACACTGCTGTCCAGTGCGGACTTTGCAACACCCATAACATTATAGTTCGGAACAGACTTTTCACCGCCATAATAGGTCAAGGTTACAATACTGCCACCGTCTGACATTAATTTAGATGCACGACGCGCAATATCAACCAATGAATAAACAGAGATATCCATTGTGTTCTTGAAATTATCGCGTGATGTGTCCGCATAGCGACCTGTTAATTCGTTCTTGTCAGAAAAAGCAATCGCATGCAGTACACCGTCAAGATGTCCCCACTTTTCTTGAATCGCGTTAAACAACGCATCCATCTGGTCATCGTTTTGAACATTACATTCCTGAACAAAATCTGCACCAATGGATTCTGCCAGTGGTCGAACCCGCTTTTCCAATGCAGGCATCGCATAAGGCATCGCAATCTGAGCCCCCGCCGCAGCCGCACGCTGTGCAATTGCCCACGCCATAGACCAATCGTTGGCAACACCTGTAATCAATATCTTTTTTCCTGATAATAACATTTATCTTTTCCTTTTATTTTTCTGTATTGGACACTTAGTAACATAGCACCGAAATAATCGTGGCGCAATAATAAACAGATTAATCATATTTGTCAGAAATTACCGTTGATAGCGCTTGGTAATTATTCGCACGCATATCAGATAGAAGACGCTCAACCGATGGGGTTGACACACCAATTTGCTTTAAAAGCTGACCCCCAAGCATAAAAGATGACTCAATTGTTTCTGGTAATGAAAAACTTATTTTTTCCGCCAACAACATTTGTGTATCGGCCAAATTCCGCGCACGTGCAAAAATCTTGATACGTTTGGAAATAGACTTGATTGTTAATATGGTCTTGCGTGCAGTGGTCGCATTGTCCAAGGCAACTGCAACCGCACGCGTACCACGACCACCAACACCAAATTCAGCCAAAACATTCCTGTCGGTCGTGTCGCCATACACAACATTAAAGCCCTGTTCGCGCCCCATCATAACAGCACTAACATCTAAATCAATCGCAACATATGGTATATTCTGCGCATCCAGCATCTGACATATTATTTGTCCAACACGTCCAAAACCACAGACAACAACAACTGGCTTTGTCTTGGTATCAATTATATCAAACGAGTGCGCGTTACGCTGTGGGAACAGTTTACCACGACGCTGTAAATAATCATACAGACATAGCAATAATGGAGTTAACATCATTGATATTATTATTATCGCAGTTAAAACTTCTTCGTGGCCAGACGAGATTACTTTTATCCCGCTGGTTTTCATTGTTTGCAACATTAATAAAGCAAATTCACTGCCCTGTGATAATATCAATGCAATCATTACCGCATCAGGCACAGATATACCACGAACGCGCGCAACCATATATACTGCAAACAACTTTAAGGCCATAAAACCAATAACACCAAACAAGACAATATACCAATTCTGCCCCAGAACAGACAAATTTAAGCCCATACCAAGCGCAATAAAGAAAAACGCCATAAATAGTGTGTAATAAGGAGAAATCTGAGACGAAATTTGATGTCTGTATATCGTTTCAGACATCAGCATACCTGCCAAGAACGCACCCAGACCAATCGGCAATCCCATCAAATCTAGTAAAATCGCCCAGATTACTATGTTTAATATAATCGCTAGTAAAAATGCTTCTTTGGATTTTAATTTTGAAACTGTACGCAATATCGGTGTCATTACAAAACGACCAATAAGAATCACTGATAAAATCAATGCAACCGATATAACAATAATGTCAATAATGCTGGCCCCCAGACTAAACGAATGCCCTGATAAAGCCGGCAACATTGCCAATAATGGAATAGATAGCAAATCTTGGAATAATAATATAGAAAATGTCTGACGGCCCATAACTGTATTAAGTTGATTGCGGTCCGCCATTAACTGAATATCTGTGCTGCTGCTGGACATAGATAACAACATCGCAACCATAATGCAACCAAGTATCGACCACTGGGTTATGCCGAATAATATCGGGAATAACATTACAATAACCATCATAACCTGCGCCGCACCAAATCCAAATATGGTATGACGCATACGCCATAGGCGCTTTATATTTATCTCTAGCCCGATATTAAACCACAAGAATAAAACACCAAGTTCGCCCAGAAAAGCCCAGGTTTCGTTCAACTCAAAAAAATTAAAAACATATGGTCCAGATAAAATACCAGTTATAAGAAACGCAACCAATGTACCAATCTTGGCCATACGCAAAAGATATACAAAAATAAACAAAATAGCAAAAAATGCTAGTATTGATAAAGACATACTCTCTCTCTGTGTTATATCTATATAAAACTATAACAAATTTTCTGCCAGTAATGCAAATGTTTCTGGTGATAAATTTTCAGCACGCTCGGTTCCAGTTAAACCAAAATGTTGCCAATCTGCGTTTGGAATTATCGCGCGTATCATTTTCCTGCGCTGACCAAACAGGCGCGCGGTTATCTGTTCTATGCCAGAAAGATTTGATATTTTCTGTATCTTGTCGGGATTTGGTATGATTTGAACAACTGCACTTTGAACCTTGGGCTGGGGGAAAAATGCAGTACTGGGGACATCAAATAAAATTTTCGCATCGGCAATCAATGAAGTCAAAATAGATAAACGACCATAGGCCTTGTCATTTGGTGTGGCAACGATACGATTGGCAACCTCGCGCTGGAACATTAATGTTAGGGACTTTATCCGTTCGCCAGACGCAATCTTGTGCAACCAGCCAATTAATAACTCTGTGCCGACATTATATGGCAAATTCGCACATATCGCATACTCAGACAATCCAAATTCTGAAACATCTATGCGCAATGCGTCTGCATATATAACAGACAAACGGTCATCAGATGCATCAATTATTTCTGATAATATTGGTGCAGTCGTTTTGTCTTTCTCAATCGCAATTACACGCGGTGCGCCCGCCATTAACAACGCGCGTGTTAAGCCAGCAGGACCAGGTCCAACCTCTATAACAGGGGTGGTTTCAATATCTGGAACACTGCGCGCAATACGCCCTGTTAAATTCAAATCAAACAAGAAATTTTGCCCGAATTGTTTCTTGGGCTCTAACCCATGCGCACGCATCATCGCAGACACAGGTGGCAAAGATGAAACGCGGTCTGTCATAGTGCCTTGCGCCCCCCAAATGCCAATGTTAATGTCCCATCGTCCAGATAATCTAAATCCCCACCCAGCGGTACACCAGATGCAAGTTCCGTAAAACTAACCCCGTCAATGTCGCCAATAACAGACATTATGTAATGCTGGGTCGTTTTGCCTTCGACTGTGTTGGGTAATGCAAAAATTATTTCTGTGATACCTTCTGCTTGAATGCGTTGCGGTATCTGGGAAACATTCAAATCTTGGGGTAAAATGCCAGATGCGCCAGACAATAACCCACCAATAATGTGATAGCGACCATTAAATACAGACGACTTTTCCAAAACCCAAACATCTGATAAATCACGAACAATACATAATTGACCATTGGCACGCCCAGAATCACGACAAAATTCACAGGCTTGATGTTGACGGTCTGTCAAAACACCACAACGCGGACATGGCGCAATATTTTCAATCGCATCTGTTATCGCAGTCGCCAGCGCAACACCACGACCTGTCTTGTCCTGCAACAGTGCCAAGGCAATACGCTGCCCCCCACGCGAACCAACACGCGGTAATTTTGCAAATAATTTTATTAACTTTTCAATTTTTGGATTCATCATCGTTATAAAATACTAGTGAAAAACATAACTGTCAATACCATTTGCAGTCGCAGATGATTTTAGATTCTGGGCAGCAGATTCACCGAGGCCATATACGCGAACGCGGTACAGCCCCGAACCAGTCGGTTCAATAATCGCGTTGACCCCCAAGGTATTACGAACATTGGCAACCTGAGTGCGCGCAGCACCTTCGGTCGAGAATGCGCCAAATTGCACCCCTGTGCCACCTTTGACAGTTGCAGTTTGTTGTGGCGCGCTTTTTTGCGCAGTGTATTTCGGCACAGCCGCAGTGGTCGCGGCACTGTATGCAGCCGCAAATGTGTTCGGCGTGTCAGAAACATCATTCGCAACAGGCGCGACTGTCTTGGTCGGTTGCGCGGTCTGTACCGGTGGGACATAGGTATTATTAACAATCCCCCCTGCCCCAGATTGCACCATTGAAAAGCCCTTGGTCAACATTCGGGCGGCAACATTTGCACGAACATCTTTGTTTTCAGCCCCCAAAACAACAGACATTAGACGATGACCATTACGATGCGCAGTCGCAACCAGTGAATATTTTGATTTCTTGGTATAACCCGTCTTCATACCATCGCAACCGTTAAACGATGACAGCAGACGATTGCCGTTGGTATAAGTCTTGCCATTATATGTCCAAGATCTAATGCCAAAGAAATGCCAATACTGGGGAAAATGCTTGTACACAGCCATTGATAACAGCGCAATATCACGCGCAGTTGACATATGGTCGTCATTCGGCAAACCAGACGAATTTTCAAAGTTTGTCTTGTTCAACCCAATTTCTCGCGCAACACGCGTCATCAAGTCCGCAAAGGATTCTTCTTGTCCGCCTTTTAGGTTTTCAGCCAATACACGCGCGACATCGTTTGCACTGTATACAGCAACAGCCTTAATCGCGTCTTCGACACGAATTTTAGAACCTGCGGACAGCCCGAGTTTTACAGGCTCTGCATTTGCGGCAGACTTTGACACAATTAAATAATCATCCAATGACAGGCGCCCATGTTCCAACGCGTCAAAGGTCAAGTACAAGGTCATAATCTTGGTAAGACTGGCAGGATAATTTAATTCGTTCGCATTTTCTTGGTATAATACACGACCCGTATCCATATCTGCAACCAGTGCTGCACGATACTGCGCTGCGCCTGCGCCGGTCGTACTAAGACACAGATATAATGTGCAAAAAAAGAAAAACATTCTTCTCATAAACAGAATATTAGAAAAAATTGCCCCGTCTGGTCAACAGGTAAAATAAATTTTGCAACTTGAAAAATTAAACAGATTTTATAACAATCTTGAACAAAGGATATGCTATGAAACAAAAGCCTGTGATTTGCGCAATTGTCGCAGTTGGCCCAGAAAACGTTATTGGGCGCGACAGGGTTATGCCTTGGCATTGCCCAGATGATTTAAAGCACTTTAGAAATACAACAATGGGATATCCCTGTATATTCGGCAGAAAAACATTCGAAGGAATGAAATGTAAACCGCTGGACGGCAGATTAAACCTGATATGCAGTTCAAAAAAAATAGAAACCGCAAATGATGTAAATCTGCGCTTCGTAGATAGTATTGAATCAGCAATCAATGCCTTCGGTTGCCACAGTAAAATATTCGTTTGTGGCGGGGCGCAGATTTATAAATACGCATTGGACAAGGATTTAATCGATGTGTTCTATCTGACAAAAATTAAAAACGCAGATTTGCAACAACAGGTCTTGCAAAATCCAAAACTATACACTTACTTTCCTGTAAATGTCGATAGTTTCTTTACACCCGAAAAATGGGAAAAACAAGAAATCATATATCCATCAAACCCAAAACAAAATATAAATCCAGCCTGTGAAGCAACCTTTCTGATGTTCACAAGACGCGCCAGATAATTAAAATCTTTGCAGATTATGTTTTTTGCAAAAAAACCGCCCAATTTGGGCGGTGTGGTTGTTTTGTTGTTTCTATCGTTGTTTTTCTTTTACATATTCTGCGGCACGTTTGCGTTGAGTTATGTTGTCAAACACAGCCACATAATTTGCTGGATTATTTGGCTTTTGATACCGCACCACAATTTCATCACCATCGTGCGGGAATATCGCATCTGGCTGCAACAATATATTTCCATGGACAACAGTACCTTGGCCATTTACACCCCAGAAATGCGCAGGGACAGCATAGTAGCTATGCTTAACATTTAGCACTTTTACTGTATCCTGTGTGAATGATGGGTCTGTGTAATCTGGACCAGAAAGAAATTCTAGCTTGTTATTTTTGCAACCGGCTAACATTAACATAGCCAAAGCTACGGTCGGCAATTTATGCAGATATTTTTTCATTTTGTTTTCCTTTTATCGTTATTTTTGATTTTGCATTTGTTCACGAAACAACTTTAATTTTATGCAATCGGCTTGGTTGACAGCACATTTTCTGCTGGTCAGGAATATCATCTGTTTGCCCAGACGTAAGTTTTCTTGCATTTGACGATACAGTTCGTCAAAGCGTTCTTTTGCGGAACATTCCAGATTTGGTTCACAGACACATTTAGAATTCATTAAATTACCCCCTTGGTTTCCTTTATCTTGTCTTGTAATGGTCGCACAAACGGGCAATTTCACGAGCCTTTTGTAAAAGTTGTGCTGTAAGTTTTATCTTCTTTGAGAAATTATTTCTATAAAATACGTCAGCGCGAAATGTTGCCCGCACCAGGCTACCATATTGGTTGCGGTAAATTTCTATGCGTTTTCCGTCAATCGCTGGTGCAACAAAGTGTATAGGTCGTCCCAATTTGAACGAAAAGAATTTACCTAGCTTAATTTTAGTATTTGGAGCACGACCTTCGTCCGTAAATTCTTCCCAACCCAATCTGCAACGCTTGTCACAGCCATCGCATCTGTTGATATTTATTTCATTTTCTTGTGTAAATGACATTTCGTATCCTTTTATCATTGTTTTTCATGTAATGTCTGCTTAATATATAACAACATAGATTTAATTTCTGACTGATTATTCAGTATTTCTAGTTCTGTTTTGCTGGGGCGCAGTATTTTATATTGCCGGCATACCGCATCGTCTGGGGCATCGCAAATACAAGTTGAACCACGCTTGTGTTTGCAGCCTTCGCCTGCAAAATAGTTTCTGCAAATTTTAACTTTTTTATTCCAAAATGCCATTTTGATTTTCCTTTATCGTGTCTTGTAATGGTCGCAGTATTTAACAATTTCATGTGCCAATTCAATTGCCTGTTCTTTTGCAGACCTAATTAAATGAAATGGCACCTCTCTGGTCGCATCAATTATCTGACCGTTTGGACCCTTGTATTGCTTAATCGGATTGCCGTTTATGGTTGGACAAAACCAGTCTTCCACTCTGTTTCTAAGACGATAGAAATAATGAATACCAAATTTACAATGACAGTCACAGCCATTGCAACGTGGCGTTTCGTCAGCACCGGTATTAGCCTGTGGATTTAGTTTTTCTTGTGAAAATGACATTTCGTATCCTTTTATGCTTTAATTCTACTATGAACTTAGCATAAAATCGCGGGTTTTCAAGTCGTTTTTGACGCATACAAAATTGACCTTTTAGGCAAAAAAAACAAACACTGCCCGATTTGGGCGGTGTTTTTATGACATCAAACGAGTCAGCCCACGAAACAAGGATGCGGCCTGACACAGGCTTTGGCGACCAGACATTTTTTGACAAATCTGGCACAGCACACCATTTTACACCGATTTTTTTACATTTTTTAACAGCACACCAAAACAATTTCTATTTAAATATTTGGGTCAAACATCATATACCCAGAATCCGTTATTGCGGTTGGTTTTATTTTACCTGTTTGCACCCAATAACGTATTGTTGATGTTGGAACGCCTTTTATTTTGGCGTACTTTGCAATTGTTACCAGTTTTACACCGCTTGTATCTGGGCGGTTCGTGTCCAGCATATCTATTGCCGTCTTTAAAGACCGATTTAATGCCGACAACATAAAGCTATAATATGATTCACCGTTCCCAGTTGTTTGGTACTTCTCTAAAGCATCAAGATAACGCTTTCTGTCTATTTTTCTGATAACAGTTGGCGTAAAGCCGGCCTGTACCAGAATCAGATTCATTAGCAATCGTGCAGTACGACCATTTCCATCCTTGAACGGATGAATTGTCACCAAACGATAGTGCGCATTTACTGCACGATATACAACCTCTTCATCAGTCGTAGTTAACCAATGATTAAAACCTTCCATCAAGTCTGGCACTTTTAGCGGATTTGGCAAAACAGTCCTGGAACCAGAGATTCTAACAGGAACATTTCTGTAAAAGCCTGCATTTGGATCGTCAATTCCCGACAGAATGCATTTGTGTATGTGTAATACATCATTGACATCAATCGGCTGCTTATCCTTGGCACGAGCCATAATCAGCTCAAATGCCCGGGCATGATTTACCGCCTCTACATAATGTGAAATAGGTTTTGAACCGCTGGTTATATTCTCTTCAATCGCCAGCGATGTTTCACGACGCGTCAGGGTATTGCCCTCAATCGCATTAGAAGTATAAGCCAACTCGGTCTTTAGCCAATTATATAAAACATCACGATTATCCTTGTTTTTTAACAACAAAGATAGTTTCTTTTTGTTTTCGTTTATGCTTTTTAAGATTTCAGACATTTACTTACCTCTTACTTTAAGGTTTGTGTTTTTAATAACTATAAAGTATAAAGTAAAACAACGCAAGCACAAACTTTATAGTTTATATTTTTAAGAACTATAAAGTTACATAAAAACCGCCCGATTTGGGCGGTATGGTCGTTTGTTGTTTCTATCGTTGTTTATAGTAATAGCAGTTTTTTGCGACATCACGTGCCTTGTCTATCAGCCGTTCGTCTGTAAACCATTCTGTGCCATCTCTGTCGTTGTGAAACCGAAGTGATTTATGACGGCCAGTTTTCACCATGTTGCCACTTGCACCTTTGAACTCCATTATTTGCTCGCCGTCAATTGTTGGATAGATATAATCCCCACTATATACAAATCCCAGCTTGCAATTCTTGGGGCATCCATAACAACGATTGCCCTTGTGCTTGTCTGTATAACTTTCAAACGTGTCTGCAAGATAATCTGTATCATTACGCAATTCCAGTTTCTTGTTCAGTCGTAATTGTATCGTGTCAATCAGCTTAAAAAAGTAGGAAGACAACAAATGTACAAATACGTCCGCCGGACTGCGTTTTGACGAACAAATCGCATGTCCGACATTTAGTCTGGTTGTTGCGGTTGCTATATGCGTATCATTATGAAACAGGTCAATTTTTCCCTTGCCGGACGGGTTGTGTTGGGCTTCAACAGTCATTCTTGCCTTGCCAAAACGTCCCACCTCTGAGACATAGTCAATGATTATTTGCCATTTTGTCTTGTTTTCTGTTCCCATATTTTCTATAAAAACAGGACATTCACTGTTGCTTAGCATGGATTCCGCAATAGAATACATATCCCCGACTGACATTTTTATAGGCGGTTGTTCTGCTGGCATCTGTGTAAATGACATTTTGATTTTCCTTTATCTTGTCTTGTAATTGTCGCACAGGCTGGCCAATGTTTGTCCGAACTGCAACGTCTTTACTCGTGCTATTGTCGAATTCTTAATATCGTGTATGTTATTGTTCTCAAATATTTGATGTTCGCCATCCTCTGATTTATAATCCGATATACGTTCCCCAGAAATTGTTGGGAAAATAGTATCGCAAAATATTATGGTTCCAATCTCGCACTGTTCATCACAACCGTCACATTTGGTTGTTTTTTGATCAGGTGTAATATGCGAGAAACTTATTTGTGGGAATTTGAAATTCTCGCCAATATTCAAACCTTGTTGCTGTGTAAATGTTGTCTTATAGTGGTCGCAGAATTTTGCGATTTGGCGCGCCTGTTCAATCGCATATACCTCAGCAGTTTGAACGTGCCTATAGTCATAATCGGTTTTTCCCTCATATCGTTTAGATGCGAACGATAACTGACGGTTTTGGTCCCGGTATCTCTTGATTATTTTACCATCAATGGTTGGACAGAAATAACGTACGCTGAGGGATGGCATATCTGCTCTAGGCACATCTTCATAGAAATAATGAATACCAAATTTACAATGACAGTCACAGCCATTGCAACGTGGCGTTTCGTCAGCACCGGTATTAGCCTGTGGATTTAGTTTTTCTTGTGAAAATGACATTTCGTATCCTTTTATGCTTTAATTCTGTTATGAACTTAGCACAAATTGACAGATTTTCAAGTTTTACGATGAACTTTATCCCACACGACACGCAGACTGTTGCAACCATGTACTGGGTGTTACACACAATTTTGGCGCATTTTGACAAAACAAATGGCAAAAAACCGCAGATTTACGCTGCACAATTCGCGCACAAGTTGCACCATCCGCAAAGCACATCAAACACACACAAAAGTGATTTATACAGTCAAAAAAACACCAGGAGCACGGACTTTCATTTCTCCCGTTCTCACCACACATGGTTTGAATTGATTAAATACAAAGCGAAAAATATATATTATTTTTTCTTAAACAATACCGATGGACGATGACCGGAACCCGTACGCATCTTTCCAGTTGAAGCAACCTTGGTTGCAATAGTCCGTCTGAACGCAGCAGGTATCAATTTGCGCCCAAGAATTATTTCATAAACCTGTTGTAATTCGCCTAGTGTGAATTCACGTGGCATCATATCAAACACTATATCAGTATATTCGATTTTATTGCGCAGACGTTCAATACCAGTACGGATAATTGTTGCGTGATCAAACGCCAAATCTTTATCGGTCAAAGTCAAATCATCAGATGTCAGCAATAATTTTCCGTCAGCCAATTCTATATCAAACCATTTGGCATCACGCGCCCCCGAATAATGCAGGTTGTTTTTATTTATCAATGCCATATGAGCAATTGAAAAGACACGTGTTCTGGGATCACGATTTACATCATCAAATGTATATAATTGTTCCAAGTAAATATCGCCAACAGCCCCAGTTTCAGAACGCAAAATTCTGTGTGCTGCATCCAGCGCAGTTTCTTTGATTCCAACAAAACCACCAGGCAAATTCCATTTACCTATTTCAGGATAATCATCACGACGAACCAATAATACGCTGAACGACTTTTTATCAGACTTGCGCCAATTTTCAGCCAAATTATTTGACACAGAAAATATCAACACGTCTGCTGTAACGGATGGTCGGTCAAATGCGGACGCGTCATAATGTGCCAAGAATTCCTTTTCTGATGAAAATGTTTGGTTTTTGTCAGACATATCTTCCTACTTTGTTTTATACCTTTGTATTTTGGCAAGAATATACGGCATTGTCAATTCTTTGATTTCATCCGGCCAGGTTGCTCTGTTCTTAAAGTAATCCAAAAATAGTTCTGGGGTCCAATTTTTGCCGTTATATGCTTTACTGGCCGCAATGGTGTCGCATACCATTTCCTTTATATATTTTTCTGGAATTGGCGCGATTTTGCCGTTTGTTCTGTCCACCCAGTATTCCCAATGGTGCTTGTTCCGGTTGGTATGTTCTATCCAAGACACCGAATATCCATATTGTTGCTTTTCTATGTTGATTGGCGATTGATTGCCAGCATAAAATTTAGCAAGCCGAAATTCACTGGGACGGAATTTTGATAAATCATGTACCAATCCTTGCCAAATCAAACCGTATTCCATACATTCCATAAACACATAATATTTGTGTGTCATTATTTTCTTAAAATGCAGCCAGTAATTTTTTATCATTTTTTTATTCCTTTTATCTTTCATGAACCTTTATTGCAGGTGCCATTTGAATACGTTTAAATGCCATAGCATTGTATTTCTTTCTTATATCCGCCATTTGTTCATTTTCATCCTGCTCCCCAGCCTCGATTTTTTGTAAATATGCGTCAAGTATTGAATATTCTGGCAAAGAATCACTGTCGCGTTGATTTGGTGATAATTCTGCCGATGGCGCGCGTGTAATTATTCCTTGTGGAATAGCCGGATATAATTCAGCCATTTTATAAACCTCGGTTTTATATAAATCGCCAAGTGGCATTACTGCCCCACAAGTATCGCCATATAATGTGCAATATCCCATTGCTGCCTCGGACTTGTTTCCACAGGATAACACCATCCAATTATACTCGTTTGAATATGTCATACAGATATCGCCACGAATTCGCGCCTGGATGTTTTCAACGGTGGTTCTGCGTTGTGGTACAAAAGGCAAAGTTTTCAACGCACAGTCAACACGTGGTTGTATATCTATAAACTGGTGCGGGTTGCCAATATTGTATGACAATTGTTTTGCCAATTCTATACTAAGTCCACTTGTGTTTTTTGTTGCCATCATAAATGTGTGCACGTGTTGTGGCCCCAGTGCCTCGGCCGCCAATGCCAATACCAACGCAGAATCCATTCCGCCAGACAGCCCGAATACAACATCGCTGAATTTTCGACTTTGTACAAATTCGCGCAAATCATAAACCAAGTTTTCTTTTATCTTTTTTATGTCTTTCATAGCTTATCCTTTTATCTTGTTTTTTGATTTATTTCTGCGATCAAAGCATTCCCGCATGTAATACGATCACTGTCTTCTTCATGACTTGGAACAAAAACAATAACATCCCAACCCATTTTTACGAGCGGTTGTTCAAATTGACGATATACATCATAATCATCATAGGATGTTGTCACATCAAATCCATTTTTTACCGCTGAATTTGTTTCATGTATCGGGGTTATTTTTACAATAAACATATTTGGATCAAATAACTCTGTTAAACGCGCAGCATCCAAAACCGTATCCTTGGTAACCGCAAAATTTAAAGTGTATTTACGCCCCACAGGATGCGGCAACATTTTGGCTAATGCTGATATTTCTGCCAAACTTAAACTTCTATTATTAAACTGATAATCGCGTTGCGCATCGTCTGTTGAATTGATACTAAATTGTAATCCTGCCTCGCCACGATAATCTATGTTTTTAATATTGCACCAATCCAAAACAAACTGTGTTAAATGGCTATTGGCTTTTGGCAGCATCGTTGATACAACTGGATGAATTGTTTTTGCCTCAATATATTTCGCAACCAATTTTCGCAGATTATCGCGTGCAAAAGCCAAAACATTCGGATTAAATGTCGGTTCGCCCATTCTGGCAAAATGCACATTAAATCTGTCTGTGTTTTTAACAGTTTCGTTTTTCAAAATAGTTTCTATTTCATATGCCATCTCAGCCACAGATGCATTGCCATAAAAACCATATTTCGGACAATCGCAAAACTTGCAATTCATAGGGCAGCCTTTCTGTGTACTGATTGTTGCCACCCATTTTTGTGTTAAATCCACAGTTTTATGTTGCACGCCATTGATTTCTTTGTGTAACCCCAAGAAGTCCGCTTTGATATTATTTTCTTTGCCGTAATCGCCAACGGTCAAAAATTCTAAACGATGGTCGGTATCTACATAAATTTTACCTGTATGCGTATTAACTATCTTCATCTGCGCTACCTTTGGTTTTGCAATTGTTTGGCTGTTGTCAGTTTAATATTAAAGTATGGAAAATCAAATAATTTGACGACTTGGTCTATTTCTTGATTTATTCCGCAACAAAGGTCTTGTACAACCGTCACAGAATAACCTTTGCATAAATAGCCCCAAATTGCATATTTTACGCAGAAATCACTCGCAACCCCCATAACATAGACATCTGTGCTTTTCGGATCAAATCCGGTCAGTGCTTTTTGTATTGCACGCTGATCCGCCCACACGTCATACACATTTTTTAATACTCTGTCATATTTATCCAGCCGTATTGCTAATTTCCAACCATTTGTTCCATATAAACAATGTGGTGGAAAATCTTTTGCTTCTGATGTGTTATTATATGTTGCACGATAGTGCGTATCAAATGTTGCTATGGTTTTATCAAATTTAACATTACGCAAAAATTCATTTGCCGGTTCAATCAAAGATTCTGCGCCGGCAACAGGCAATTTCCCATTTGCCATCACAAAATCGTTTTGCATATCAACAATGTGTAAAAGTTTCTTTTTCATTTTATTACCTCTTTGATTATTTTGTACGTTGTAAAATTTGGCTTAACACCATTTCTGTTTGTTTTTTATACAGCCCTTGTTCAATTTCAACATGGTATCCGCATGCGTTTTGGACTCTTTTGTATTTCTTATCCAATTTGGCAACACTGTGTGCGGTTGAATCTGCGATATCTGCCACGTTGCGGTTCATTGTTTCTATATCTATTACCCCATCCGTCACGACACGAACCATTGGTTTATAAAACATTGTATTTTTTTCGTATGTGCGTTCTGTGGAATTTCTGGCATTAACACTGATGATTGGAAAATCGAGTGTTCCGTATGGTTGTTCAATAAGCCCATGCGCGGTTATTACATCGCCCATAAAATTACCGTTGCCGTCCAGCATACGAACAATTTCTGTGGCACCTGGGATTGTGCGTTTAATCGCATCCCCGGATATTTTCATTTTATCGACCCCATTGATGCTTTTTAATTTATAGACACCACCCAGGGATGGTTGATCTGCCGCAGTTACAAGATTTGTTCCCACTGCTAAAATATCGACCTTTGCACCGTTATCCCATAATTTTGATATAGAATATTCATCCAAATCATTACTTGCGATAATTTGGCAATCGTGCAAACCTGCGGCATCTAATAATTGACGCGCCTCAATAGACAATTTGGCCAGATTACCGGAATCCAAACGGATTGAATCCAAATGCACACCTGTTTTTTTGGATGCAGCAATCGCATTCTTTACCCCTTGGATTGTGTCGTATGTATCAACCAAGATTGTGGTGTTTCCTTGGTTGTGCAAAAGCCAGTTTTCAAAAGCCTCAATTTCGGTATCGTGGCGCATTACAAAACTATGTGCGTGCGTTCCAACCCAACCCAGATTATATTTACGTGCCGCATCAGCATTTGATGTAGTCAAAACACCACCAACGGCTGCGCTGCGTGTTGCGCGCATACCATACATATCTTGTGCGCGGCGCAACCCGAATTCCATTACTGGACGACCACATGCGGCATTAACTATGCGTGATGCTTTGGTCGCGATTAAACAAGATGCGTTTAATCCATTCAATATTGCGGTTTCGACCAGACCAACCTGCCACTCTGGACCAGATACGCGAACAATTGGTTCGTTTGGAAACACCAATTCGCCCTCTGGTACTGCATCAATGGTCAAAGATAATTTTTGATTGCGTAAAAATTCCAAAAATTCTGGTTTGAATGTCGGTGTGCCGTCTTTGTTTTTGCAGTTCGCCAACCATTTAATAGTATCTTCTGAAAATCCGTAATCGTTCAACCATTCCAAGAAAGGTCCCAATCCTGCCGATACTGTATATGACCCACCAAACGGGTTTTTACGGATAAACATTTCATATGTGGCGGGTTCACATGCTTTGCCCTCTAAAAATGAAGTATGGGCCATTGTCAGATGATATTTATCTAACCACATTTTTTCAAGATTACTGTCGCGCAAAATTTCCAAATATTTTTCACGCAGATTTGTATCCGAAATTGTGTCTGCGATTTTAAAAAGTTCATCAATTTTATTTGTCATTTTTAATCCTTTTGGTTTTATGGTTTTTATTATTTACAAAATGATAATAACACAATGACATTATTATAGTCAAGATGTTATTATCAAAAAGTTAAAAACACATAAAAACACAGTAAAAACAACGGATAAAATTTCGCGTGTTTTTTTATAAATCGATTCGAAAAATTAAAATTCATAGTCTAAAAATTTATTTTCAATACTAAAAAACGAAAAAATAATAACAACGGAATAATACGGAGTATTTTTGCGCAAACAGTTCGTAATTTTACCTGATTTTTTCTCGTCTACACCAAGTCTACACTTTGGCAAAAATTGCCCGAAAAGGCGGATTGCTAGGGCAGACAAAAAATCTTTGTAAAATGTTTAGAAAGTCCTTGACTTCTGGGTTTTTTTAGTATATTATAAGCAACGCTATTCGGGCATAGTTCAGTCGGTAGAACAACGGACTGTTAACTACGCCTTTTATTTTACCATAAAACGCTCCACACTACGCAGAAATTCGCCACAACGCTCTACGCATACGGCTCAAAAAATACACCAAATTCCATCGCAAATAGATACGAATATGCCCCTTATATAAACGCAATTCTACACCCTGGCTACACCAGACGTTTTACACATGTTTTACACACAGTTTTCTAACCGGCAAATTTCCGCCTTGCCCATTCCCTGTCATTGATAAAAAATTGCCATATTTTTGATCAGGATTTTTGCACCCTGTCTACACGTGGGCTACACCCTGTCTACACCAGCACAATTTATGCGTTGCTACATATTTGCTACACAAATTATACACATTTGCTACACCACGTTTTTCTGCAAAAATAATGCATTTTTTTCAACAAATAACTTGCAATAGTTTTACGTTTAGTTAACATCGCACACAACACATTCGGGTGTAGTTCAGTTGGTAGAACGGTAGGCTGTTAACCTATATGTCGCTGGTTCGAATCCGGCCACCCGAGCCAGTAATAAACCCACCGCCTTTACTAATCTTTTTTTATACCTTTTTTCACTATATGTTTGTAT
>JAFXFG010000029.1 GCA_017520675.1 Alphaproteobacteria bacterium | reverse complement strand
TTATTGTATAAGTTCCCGCCATTGTTTGATTCGCGGATGCCGATGTGTCAACCTTGCTTGATACCGCGGTTGCGATTTGGGATGCGATTTGCTGCTGGACATATTCGGTTGATGGAATATTTGCGACCGCCGACATTGGCGCGCAGATTAAGAAAATTGTTAATAGTTTTTTATGCATTGCATTCCTCCTGAGTTTTGCAATTAAAAAAACCACAATGAAATCAAAGTGGTTGGAGGTTCGAAACTATAATCCGGTATAGCGGGCTTATTCAATATATTCACCGCCCTCCAACCTGCATGGTTGGAGTAAAGATTGCTCGCCACTGCGAACACCGGACTCAAAGGGTTTCGACGCCCCCAACACAGAACGGTTGTTCCATGTCAAATCTATTATATTTAAAACTGGAATTTAATGCAATCTATTTCTTTTGCAAAATTAAAAAACGCGCACGACCGTATGTTTTATCGCGCAAAACATCCCATTTTTCTAAATCCGCATCAACAGAATTATTTTTTTCTTGTTCCCAGACAACAACCGTACCGACCTGTGCCATTTGCCCCAGTTGTTTCACAACCGCACGACCTAAATCCGCCACAGAATAGGGCGCATCAACAAAAACCAAATTTGACACAGGCGCATATTGTTTAACCGCCGAAACTGCATCCAACTGTACTGCCTGCGCCGTCATGCCGACATTTAAATCAGACAAATTTTTACGAATTGTTTTCACAGACTCACCCGCGACATCAGTAAAAATCACACGTGCAGACGGATATCGCGACACGCATTCTAACCCCAGTGCACCACTGCCCGCGAATGCATCCCACACGACTAAATTTTCATTATTTATAATTCCGGATTCCAGCATATTAAACAACGCAATTCGCGCCATATTTTGTGTTGGTCGTGCATTCTTTGGCACACTCAAGTGCCGTCCTTTGTATTTTCCTGAAATTATTTGCAATTTAGAATCCATGCTGTAAAGTATAAAGTATGAAATTTATGAATCAAGCATTTGTTTTGGCGCACCGCGCTTTATCTCATGACGATGTGCCAATTGGCGCAGTAATCGTTCGCGATAACAAAATTATTGCGCGTGGCGAAAACCAAGTACAATTAAAAAAGAACCCAACTTTACACGCAGAAATCGTCGCAATAAATCGTGCGTGTAAAAAACTGGGGACAAAATTTCTGGACAACTGCGACATTTATATAACTTTAGAGCCTTGTGCAATGTGTGCCACTGCAATATCATTTGCACGAATTCGCAACATTTATTTTGCAGCAACCGACCCAAAGGGCGGCGGAATAATATCTAATGCACGAATTTATGAAACGGACCGACATTTATGGCGTCCAAACATCTGTCAAGTGCCAGAGCGCGCATCTGAATCAGCCGATTTATTAAAAAGTTTTTTTGCGCTGCGCCGTAAAAAATAATGCGCCATTTGGCGCACTATTTTATATCAACGACTTACCTGTCATATCTTTTGGTTGTTCTATACCCAAGATTTTTAACATTGTTGGCGCAATATCAGCCAAACCACCATCTTTTACCGCTGTGATATTATCATTAGACACGACAATCAAGTTAACAGGATTTGTTGTGTGTGCTGTCCAAGGCAGATTATTCTCGTCATCCCACATTTTTTCAGCATTTCCATGATCTGCTGTTATCAAGACAGTTCCACCCAATGCCAGAACAGCCGGCACTAATCGCGACAACTGAGTATCTAAAATCTCCATTGCGCGAACGGCTGCATTTTCATTTCCTGTATGCCCAACCATATCACCATTTGCATAATTCAAGATAACAACATCATAATCGCCTAATATCGGCAACAATGCATCCGTTATCTCAATTGCGGACATTTCTGGTTTTAAATCAAATGTCGCAACATCTGGCGATGGTATCAAGACTTTTTTTTCGTTTTCAAAATCGACATTTCGTTCTGAATCAAAGAAGTATGTAACATGATTATATTTTTCTGTTTCTGCGATACGCAATTGCGACTTTCCATTGGCAACCAAAACATCACCCAATGTATTCAAAACCGCTACATCCGGCAACAGTGCAGGGCACAACTCATTCAAACCTTCGCCATACTGTGAAAAGCACAAGATATGCGCGCCTGTTTTAAGAATTTCGCGCATAATTTGGCGCGCACGATCACTGCGGTAATTCCCGAACAAGAAACCGTCTTTTGGTGTAATTGCAACATCACCTTTTATAACAGTTGGCCAAATAAACTCATCTGTTTCGCCGCGTGCATATGCTTCACGCAGTGCATCATCTATACTGTCAGCCACATATTTAGACTTTGCATTTGCGATTGCATCAATTGCGACCTGTGTTCTATCCATATTTTGATTTCTGTCCATTGCGTAATAGCGCCCAGACAAAGTCCCCCAAAACACATTTCCATTTTCAAAACTGTTTTTTAATTCTTCTTGTATCAGTTTTATATATGTTGGGGCAGACTGTGGCAAAGTATCGCGTCCATCGGCAATAAAATGCAAGCACACTCGCAGTCCTTTGGCGATTATATATTTTACAACAGTTAATATGTCGTTAACATCAGAATGAACACGCCCATCAGACATCAATCCTGCGACATGGACAATTCCACCATCAGAATCAACATCTGCAATAAATTTATTTAACGGCAGATTTTCATCCCAATTTTCTAATTGAAACCTGCGCAAGAACTGATTAACGATTCGACCGGCACCAATAGTTATATGTCCAACCTCAGAATTTCCCATTGTGTTTTCTGGCAGTCCAACCGCAATTCCACTTGCGTCTAACTTTGAATGTGGATATTTTTCTAACAATCCCTTAAAGAAAGGCATATCTGCAATCGCCACCGCATTATGTTGTGCATTTTGATTAATACCAACACCATCCATAATACATAATACCAACGGTTTAGTCATCTTTTTTCCTTTATTAGTAATTACACGCGAACTATCATAGCGGTTTTTTAATTGCAAAATCAAAAGAAAAATTGTATAAAATAAATATCTAGGAAATACATCTTAGTCATTTAGAGGATAAAAAATGAGTAAAAAGTCATTTATGCCAACTGCAATTGACGAACATATTGGTCAACGCATGCAATTGCGTCGCGTTATGATGGGTATGTCGCAAAAAGATTTAGCCAAAATATGTGGTGTAACCTTTCAACAAATTCAAAAATACGAAAGTGCTGGTAACAGGATTTCTGCTTCGCGTCTATTTGAACTAAGCGCGGCACTGGAAACGCCTGTATCGTTTTTCTTTGCAGGTTTACCTGGATTTATCGAACGCGAACCGCGCAACGGCCACATTTCCAAGGCGCATGTTAACGACAAAAACGAAACCGATCCGTTGTCTAAAAACGAATCTTTGCAAATAATTAATCTGTACTGGAAATTACCCAGCGATACACAACGCGAAACGGTTATGAAGTTATTAAAAGCCCTTAACGGTCAAGAATAAAAAAACACCCATTTGGGTGTTTTTTTTTACAGATTGCTTTTCAGCGCAATATACACGCGCCCCAAATCAGTATTTATCAAGGTTGCCGATAAATTATCTGCATCATCCGCTTGTTTCGTAGCATTTAGTATTTTATCAAACGAACGAACGAATTGAGTTGCTTGCGAACGAAAAACTGCATCAGCCTTGATTGTGTCGCGCAAAGTCTTTTTGTTTGTCGCACCCAACAACTTTGCCAACCATCGTGTAAAAACATCTTTTTCACCACTATGATATTTTTTCCAAATCACATCAGGTATTTCTGCGCCTGTTGCGCGTGTCAGGTCCATAGACTGCTCATGTAATTTTTCCATCATCTTTTCACTTTGTTCCAGCAGGTCTTTTGAACTAACCAACCCAAAATTTTCACTTGGCGCTGTCTTAATTGCGTCCATCGGTGCTGTTGCACGTGCAACCATCATTTGTTTATTAAGTGTCTGCATAGTATTAACGGCCTTGGCATAATCAGACATCAAATCAATCATTTGCTGACGCGATGTACCGGCCAAATCTTCCAGTTTAATTGCGGACTCTGATATTGCATCTGTTGATTCTGCAACTGTTGTCTTCATAAGGTTTAATTTTTCATTTAATCCATTTACAATTTTTTCCAATCGTTCACTGGTTTCGGCACTACCGCGCGACAAATCGGGCAGGGCAGAATAATACCGCTCAATCAATGCTGACAAAGGCTGTAATTGTGCCGTTGTTTCACTGGACATTTTAATAAGATTGGCCGACTGTCCTGACAATTGAGTATGCGCCGTATTCATTTCTATCAAGGTTTCGCGTACACCAGTTGCCATTGCTTTTACAGATTCCGAAAACGCGCCCGCTGCACTTCGTGTGTTTTCCAGTGTTGCGTTTGCAACCCCAGATACAGTTTTAAGTTCAGATACAACCCCTGTTGCGAACTCTTTAATCTCGCCATCAAATCGATTTGTCAGTGTTGCTAACTCTGACGATATACCACGCACAGATTCTTCTGTCAAAGACGCAGACTTTATCAAAGTATCAACGGCATCTGTCAATTTTTTGTTTTGTTTATCAATTGACGATTCTGCCAATTTAATTTGTCCTGCGACAACATTTGCGGTATTGGTCAAAGTGTTCATTTGTCCTGTTAATTGTTTTTTTGATTGTTTTGCAAACAGATCTAATTTTTCCAAATACCCATCCAACAACCTATCGTTTCGAACCATCAGTTCTTCATAATTTGCGGCTGCTGTTTTTACATTATCAAATCCGCCTGCAACAGACTCAGCCAGTTCTGTTAACTTAGTTCTAGTTGTTTCTGTTTCGCTGGTTATATTTTTCAACTGACCATCGTTCTTAGCAAATTCTTCCTGCAACAAACCGCTAAGTTCTTTTTCTTTTTCAATCCAAGCATTTATCTGCGTGTTTATCTGTGTTGTTCTATCTACGGTATCCTGTGATGTAGAATCGATTTTTGCCAATAAATCATTAACCGCCAAATTAAAACGGTCGGTCGCGCCTTCGACATCCTGCCATGACTGAGATTCTACAATCTGTCTAAGTCCCATAACAGTATTGTCTAATCTGCTGGACATAACAGACAGTTTTTTTGTTGCGTCATCTGCCAACGACACCAGTTGCTCGTTCTGCTCACCCAATGCTTTTTTTAAATCGATTGCATCATTAATCTGTTTGTTTAATGTATCACGCATAATCTGAAAAGACAGTTCTATCTTGTTAATTTCATCAGCTAAAATAGTGTTAAGCACTCTGGTTGCGTCTGCGATTTTTGCACGTTCTGGTCTGGTCATAATCGCCAACAAAGACCCCATAACTTTTTGCGATTTTCTGGATATTAAAAACACCATAATCAAGGCAAAAAAAGCCAATCCAAACAAAGCGACAGCAACATAAAACCAAGTCAGTGATATTTCCATTTTCCTTTCCCTCTATAATATATAAGAACTTGCAGTTCTTATGAATTTATACTAAAATCTATTTGATAATGCAAGGGTATAAATGGCAAAAAAAACAATTCTTTCACCAGAACAAGACGCAGCCGCAAACCCAACTAAAAATGTTTGGGTTCAGGCCAATGCTGGTACTGGAAAGACCAGCGTTTTAACACAGCGACTTTTGCGTATATTATTCAGAACACACGATTGTTCTGCATCTGGTATTTTATGTCTTACTTACACGAATGCTGGTGCTGGCGAAATGCGCAATCGAATTCTACGCGCATTACGCGAATGGGCAATGGCAGACGATGCCACACTTATTGATATGCTTGACGGTGTATCGACCAATTGTCCCCCCACGCAAGACGATATTATTCGTGCGCGCGAAATATTCTTTACATATATTGACAATCCAGATTTGCTAAAAATAAAAACCATCCATGGCTTTTGTGAAGAAATACTTCATCGTTTCCCACTAGAGGCTGGTATTTCACCGGCATGGTCATTGGTATCCGATGCAGCGCAACGTGTTTTATTACAAGACACATTCACTTCCCTAATAAATAACGGATCACAATACGAAAATGTCCTTCCTGCTTTTTTTCATCTTGTTGACAGGGTATCCGAAAACTTCCTAGACGATTTGTTATCAAAACTGAGCGAACAATACAAGAACTTTTTTGAAGTTGAAAACATTGTTAATTATCGCAAATACTTTATTGATACGATTAAAGATTTTTTAAATTTAAGAAATCCGAAAAACTACGACACAGACCGTCAAAAACTGCAAATTATCATAAAAAAGACCCAAGAAGATAAAGAATCAACAAAAAATCCGGCAAAATACTTTGATAAAATTATTAAAACCACACAAGAATATATTGACAACACTATAAATTTTGAAGAATACAAAAAATTATATTTAACATCAACTGGAACTAAGAATATTAACCTGTTGAAAAAAGATTATTTGTCAGACGAAATTGAACGGGTATATGAACTAAACCAACAAAACCTGAATCAAATGGTGTTCGATGACACTGTTGCGATGTTCGATTTGTCTGCCGCCTTTGCAACAGAATATAAAAAAATAAAACACGCGCGTAATTTACTGGATTTTGAAGACTTGATTTTATACACGCGTAAACTATTTTCCAATCGCGCAACTATGGGCTGGGTATTATCCCAACTTGACTTATCATTATCGCATATACTGGTTGACGAAGCGCAAGATACCGCGCCAACACAATGGGATATATTACGAATGTTGGCGGGGGACTTTTTTACTGATGGCGACACGACCGAATTACCACATTCATTGTTCGTGGTTGGCGACACCAAACAATCAATATATGGATTTCAAGGCGCAGACCCAAACGCCTTTGCAGCCAGCCGAAAAGAAATATCTGCGCAAATACAAAACAATATTCGCACAATCCAAGAAATACCTTTAACACAAAGTTTTCGTTCGACTGCGCCGATATTAGCCACAGTTGATAAATTTTTCTCTGACGAAACAGTTGTGAACTTATCGCACTTTTCGAACAACCCACACAAATGTTTCAGACAAAACGCATCTGGCGCAGTTGAAATACACAATCTTATATCCAAAGCAGATTCAGAAACAACCACAGAACAATATTTACAAACTATTGCAGACAAGGTTTATCACATACTAACCACCACAAACTATAAAGCATCGGACATTATGATACTTCTTCAACAACGTCATCCGATGGCAATACCATTAACAGCGGAATTAAAACGCAGGAATATTCAGGTAGCAGGCAGCGACAGAATCAAATTACCAGACTTTCCTGCAATTCGCGATTTGTTAAATCTTGTTCGCTGGTGCATTGATTTGACCGATGATTTTAGTTTATGTTGCGTATTAAGAAGTCCTTTTTATTCTTTGAATCAGGGCCTTATTTTCGATTTGTGTTCTGCAAAAAACGCTATAAATAACACACGCGCAAACGAATCCAAAGACTACATAAAAGCAACCGTTTTCGAACAACTTGAAAACACCTATCCAGAAATCTATTCAGAACTATCATTGTTTTATGACCGCGCAAAAAAACTTGGACCATATTCATTTTTTTCCACAGTATTTGAGCACAATCAAACACGACAGAAATTTATTGCAGCGCTTGGCAATCAGGTCATTGACCCAATCGAAGAATTTATGACAATCTGTTTAGCCTATGAACGCACGCAATCTGGCACACTTTATCATTTTTTAAAATGGTTCATTACCGGTGGCAGCGAAATAAAACGCGACCTTGATGCCACAGACGGTGTAAGAATCGTTACCATCCATGGCAGCAAAGGCCTAGAAGCGCCGATTGTTTTTCTAATTGATACGACCAACACGCCAAAAACAGAGCACTTAATCCCAATCCCACAACAAGATTTGCCAGTATGGCTTTGGACACCGCGTGGCGACAACAGTGCAATTCGCAACCAAGCATCAGATACAGCAATGCAAACACGCCTAGAAGAATATTACAGACTGTTATATGTTGCAATGACTCGTGCACGCGATGAATTATACATATATGGATACAGCACATACAAAAACGCAAAAGATTACTCTTGGCACTCTCAATTATGGCGCGTATTTGCCGGCACAGACAACAACCTAGAATACATCAGGATAACAAATGACACAATTGCATAAAATTATTACTGAACAAGAACAAACCCTGCACGCAACACAAACCGGCACACACACTCATGCGCTATTGGCAAAGATACATTTGTCCCACCAGACAACAGATCCAAAGACAATCGAACTAATATCAAAAATAAAACAATCACCAGAATTAATAGAATTATTTTCTGAAAACTCAAAGTCAGAGATACCAATTGCAGGCACGATAAACAGCCGTTTTATTAGTCGCCGCATTGACCGTCTATTGATAGACGACACAAACAAAACCATTAAAATCCTAGACTACAAAACAGACACAGATACAGACATACGCAAAAATTCATATATCGCGCAAATTAACGAATACGCACAATTACTGCGCGCCATATACCCGACATACAAAATTTTCGGATACATATTATGGACACATAACTTTTTACTGGAAAACATACACATAAAGGCAGTATAATCCCAGTGCTATGTTAATTAATTTACACATTTCAAACATTGTATTGATTGAGAAACTGAACCTAGAATTCGGGGCAGGTCTGAATATCTTAACCGGTGAAACTGGCGCAGGAAAAAGTATTCTTCTTGATGCGCTATCTTTGGCATTGGGCGCACGTTCTGACATTGGCTTAATTCGCCATGGATGCGATTCTGCATCTGTCGTTGCGGAATTTGACAATTCGAATCAAAGCATAACCGAAATATTATCCGAATTTGAAATTGATTGCGCAGACGGTCTGATTCTTCGTCGCACATTAACAATTGACGGCAAAAGTCGTGCATGGATAAACGACATCCCTGTATCAATAAAAACCTTAAAACAGATTGGCGACACACTACTGGAAATACATGGGCAATTTGCAAATCATACACTACTAAACCAATCGACACACAAAAGCACACTTGATAATTTTGCAAAAAATAATTTTAGTGATTTTAGTGTATTACTATCAAAAGTTAAAGAATCTTATCAAGTATATAACTCTGCAAAAAACCGTCTGAAAGCGCTACAAGAAATGCTTGATCGCACATCCGCAGAACGCGACTTTTTGGCACACAATGTATCTGAACTAGAATCTTTAAATGTACAAATTGGCGAAGAAGAAGAATTATCATCGCGTCGTGCAACAATGATGAACGCCGAAAAAAACACCGCAATTTTGTCCGAGGCAATCGATGCGTTATCCCCGCGTGGCAATTCACTGGATTCACAAATATTCTCGGTTGCACATATTTTACAGCGCATCAAAGGCGACACAAATCCATATCAAGAACAAATTGATAAATTATACGATATCGCGTCCGAAATATCACAAATCACACAAAGCCTACAACCAGAAAGCACAGATTTGGACGATATGGACAGCATCGAAGAGCGTTTGTTTGCAATACGCGCCGCTGCGCGCAAACATCGTGTACAGCCCGATGAACTGCCCGCAAAACTGCAAGAAATGTCCGCGCAATTAAACGCAATCGACAATTCGGACACAGAACTAAAAAAACTAAACAACGAAATAAAAACATACTATGCAGAATACGAATCTGCTGCAAATAAACTATCCGCTTTACGCAGAAGCGCTGCCAACGAATTACGCAACCGATTATTGGCAGAATTACCAGACTTAAAACTCGGCTCGGCTGATTTTATGATTGATTTTACGCAGACCGACGCATCTGCGACTGGCATTGACGATATAACATTTATGATAAAGACCAATCCCGGTTCCCCATTTGCACCATTACATCGCGCTGCCTCTGGTGGCGAACTGGCGCGATTAATGTTGGCTATGCGCGTTGTATTGGCTGGCACAGACGATATGCATACTTTTGTCTTTGACGAAGTCGATACAGGCATCAGTGGCGCAACTGCATCCGCCGTTGGTGCGCGCCTAAATCGATTAGCATCTGCATCACAGGCATTGGTCATCACGCACTCGGCACAGGTGGCAGGATTTGCAGACAAGCATTTCAAGATTTCAAAATCTGTTTCCAACGACACAACAACAACCAGTGTTTGCGAAATAACCGACACAGACAGAATCAATGAAATCGCCCGCATAATCAGTGGCGCAGAAATCACCCCAGAATCCATCACAATGGCAAAGACCCTAATAAAAGGTTAAATAAAATGAAAACATACACAGTAATTACAAATTATGACACCACAACACCATATCCGCTTTTTCAGAAAGTTACTCTAAGCGATAAGTCCGGCAACAAAAGAACAGAATCTATAAATAACGCGAACTCTATTCCGACTGGAACCAAGATTGTTTTTTATGAATACAAAAAATCCGGTTTTATCCGACTGGAAACCGCTTATTCGTATAAAATAAACGGCACACAATATATACAACTAAATCAAACACCCCAAACGCACGATGCAATTAAAAAGTTTTGGGCAAATATGGGGTGCATCGACCGCGTTTGTCTGCACCGCGACATCAAGAAAGTCCTGCGCCAACGCAAGATTACCCCCACATTAAACAGAAACACAAATTTGTTGTTATTTCTAAACAACACAATAATACGATAAAAAAAAATCCCCGATTGGGGATTTAATTATTTTTGATTCTCGAACATCTGTCGTATTGCAATTTTTAAAACCAAAGATTCTTCTGCTGTTAATTTTGTTATATGTCCGCCAGATTGCAGGATTCTTATTTTATTTTCCAAACTAAGTTTTGCTTTTTCTATATCTTTTTTCATACACGCACCTTTTATTACACAAAATCACTATAACACTTTTATTCCATCTGTAAACTCAATTGTTGCAGGTGTTCCTGCATCTGCACGACTGATAATATTCCCATCTGCACCACGCACAATGGCATAACCACGCGCCAACACACTTTTATAACTAAGCGACCCCAGCATTTGCCCCAAATGTTCAACAGATTGCCCCAGCGCCAGCATACGATTTTGCAATATATTTGGCATTCCTGACACCAGATCCATCTTTTGGCGCGCACCAGTTATTTTGGCATTTAGAATCAGGTTTATCGTACGTCCCAAATCGTCCAGTCTTTGCGAATATTCCATCAAGACCTGTTTTGGGCTTTTTACATTAATCGCTTCAATTCTTTGTTTCGCATTGATTAATCGCGTTGTAAAGTTCCCCGACAACCGCACCCACATATTATCTAATTCTTGCAACAATGCCAATTTAGTTGGCACAACGGCCTCTGCTGCACCTGTTGGTGTTGGCGCACGATAATCGGCCGCAAAATCAATTAACATCCAGTCTGGCTCATGCCCAACCCCCGAAATCAGCGGAATATGACTGGCGGCAGCGGCCCGTACAACAATCTCTTCTGAAAACGGCAACAAATCTTCCAGCGAACCACCACCACGCGCAACAATTATTACATCGACATTATTCATCTTATTAAAATACTCTATACCCGCCGCAACCTCGGTTGCTGCTGTAATTCCTTGAACGGTTGCCGGATACAACAGAACCTTTACAGGAAATCTTTCGCGCAATCTATTTTGAATATCTTGAAATGCCGCCCCTGTTGGACTGGTTACAACACCAATTGTTTGTGGCAATCGGGGCAGGGGCTTCTTCTTAGACTCATCAAACAAGCCTTCACGCGCTAATTTTTGCTTGCGTTCTTCCAGCATTTTAAGAATTGCGCCAACACCCGCCATTTCGATTTCACTGGCAACGATTTGATAATTACTGCGTGCAGGATATGTTGTAAAGCGCCCCGTCAAGATAACTTCCATACCTTCTTCTAACTTGAATGCAATCGGTGTTCCGCGCCACACAATCACAGAAATTGCCGCCCCAGAATCTTTGATTGTCATATAAATATGACCAGAAGTTGCGCGTGTAATTTGTGATAATTCACCCCTAATTTTTATACGCGGAAAAGCTGTTTCTACAACATTTTTTAACAGTGCAGACGCATCAGAAACAGAAAATATATTATCAGGCTTAACAAATGGTTCCGGCTTTTGCATTCTACACATCCTATCTAAAGTACTTTTGTTCCACTGCATTTAAAAAGCGCATTGCAGGCAACATATCCTGTTTATCTAACTTATGAATATAATGCCCATACTCATACGGTACAACTTGATTAAAATACTGGTCTGCTGTCAAATCAAAGACCTGTTTACTTGGCAAATGTTTTAAATAAACATGTGGTCCATCTGCCCAATACGCAGCATCTATATACATCATAACCCAATCTTTACTATCCATTGCATTCATAAACGCGAAAGACGACGCTTTACACAATCCATCTGCATAGTATTTAAATTCGGGTATTTTTCGTTCAAATGTTGCGAATCTTATATCTTCAGATTTAAAACTATCTCTAAACAAAGCAACCCAACTCTTAGCCTGTTTTCGTTCTTCATCAGACATTTTCATTGTATCAAGTTGCGCCAATAACTTGTTTGTTGCATTTTCGTAATAAATTTTTTTCTCTGAATCCATAGCAATCAGAATACCACAAAATCATATCATTTTCAATTTATAATTCTGTCAAAGGCCAACGCGGACGTGGCGCGACAGGCTCTTTGACAACCTTACCGACTTTATAATTTTCCAATCCTGCCCACGCAATCATTGCGCCATTATCAGTACACAGATTCATTGGTGGTGCTGCGAATTGCATATCATACTCAGATGCTAATTTTTCCATTGCTGCGCGAATCGCGCTATTTTTTGCAACCCCACCAGCGACAACCAAGGTCTTTGGGCTTATATCACGCACACGTGAATCTGACAAAGCATTTTTCAATCGATTAACTATACAATCCACAACTGCCGCCTGAAAAGATGCGCAAAAATCATTTATATATTCATCGCTAAACGGTTGTTCTGCACGATTAATAAATGTTCGTGCGGCTGTTTTTATCCCGCTGAACGAGAAATCACATCCCTGCTTATCACATAACGGGCGCGGAAAATCAAAGGCTTTTGGATTTCCATTTTTTGCGCGATTATCAACCACAGGTCCCCCGGGATACCCCAGCCCTAACATTTTTGCAACTTTATCATACGCTTCACCGGCGCTATCATCCAATGTTTGTCCAATCATTTCATATTTTCCAACCCCACGCACCAACAAAATCTGACAATGTCCACCCGATGCCAGCATTAACAAATAAGGAAACTCAACCGATGTATTTTCGTTTGTCCCATCTGCCAATGTTGCGCACAAACGTGGTACCAAGGCATGGCCTTCCAAATGATTAACTGCTACCAACGGTTTGTTTGTTGCCTGTGCGATTCCTGTTGCTGCCATCCAACCAACCAAGACCCCACCAATTAACCCTGGGCCTGCGGTGGCGGCAACCACATCAATATCATCAATTGTTTTATTTGCCTTAACCAAGGTTTGTTTTATAACCTCATCAATTGCTAGAATATGGGCGCGCGCAGCCAATTCAGGCACAACACCACCATATTTTTGATGTTCTGGGATTTGCGAATAAATAATATGCGCCAAGATATTTCTATCTGAATCAACGATAGCGGCTGATGTTTCATCGCACGAAGATTCAATCCCCAGACACAATATAGCATTTTCGCTGTGTTGTTCAGAATCTAATTGTCCCATATCCATATGAATAATTTTTTCTTCGCTCATTTTAATATTTCCACCAATACAATTCCGATATTATTTTTATTTTGCATGCGCTTTTGCAGATATTGATAGAAATCAACATCGACAACAGCATTCATTTCGCTTGATGCGTGGCGCAAGATTCCATTTGGCAACAAGAACCCCATATGCACCACTGCCAAGTCAGTTCCTATTTTATCACGCATTTTAGGATTGTCAGCAACAAACAGCACGATTAATTCATTTTTAGCATCAATTTTTTTAACTGCGGAATAAGGCAAATAGTCTAAAACCACTGTTACAGGCGCAAACTCAGCATCGATATTATGTACTTTTTTTAGCCAATTTTTCTTATTTATTACAACGGTTCGTTGTGAAACCGCACCGAATTTTTCACTAACATTTTTTACTTTATCTGCATTATTCTGCAACCAATCAGATTCTATAAAATGATTTCTGTCCAAGAATCCAACTTTTCCATCTTTGTATCTAATTTGATTAAGTTTTTTTTCATCCCCATTTGCCAATACTGTTTCCACAAGTGTTGTACAATCAAAGGCGTCGAATCTAATTGTCGGGTCATCATCTGGCAAACGACCTTCGCCCAACGGCGATTGCGCATAGGGCAGGCCAACAAACTCATCGCCCAACGACTTTGAATTGTTGCTTGCGCACCCGCAAACCTCTACACCCACCAAGACCAATAACAGTCCTAATTTACGCATAATTTACAAATTATCTTTTAATTGCATACCTGTATAACACAAAGACGCAGCATCACGCACAGCCATTTCACTGCTGTCTGGCAAGGTTGCCATTTTATCAACACAGGCGACTAATATTTCAATATCATTTTCTGCCCCTGTTAATATTTTCATTGCAGAAATTCTTCTTTCCAACGGCGCTGTCCGCCAGTCTTTAAGATTTCCCGTTTCCAATGCAGTTCCGCGTTGCGAGAAAAAGAACACAATCAACACCAAAATCAATACAGCGGCACCAATAAAAATTTTGAAATATTTTTTTATAAAGTTCATTTTTCTATCCTATTCACTAAATCCAAGATTTTCGAATTTTTCTTTGCATTATTCAACAAGAATTCTTCTTTTACCTCTTCTGGTTTTTTCTTCCAAACGACCCTGTTAACATATAACTTAGACGGCACATTGGTGTACAACAATCCATTATTAGCCTGTTCAAAAACAATATCATTACCCGACACCTGATAAATTATTGTCCAAACAGGATGTGGGTCAAGAACACTCTTTTTATGAGATTCTACCAAAACCTTTTTTGCCATGGCCAGATTTGGGCACACCCACACATGCATATCAGTTTTCATCCATGGCGCACCGATTTGAGGTATTGCATTTTCATTACCCAAAACAAACCCTGTAAAATTTTTAACTTTCATATCAAATTCCTTTATTGACAGCCAACCAACCACAAATCATAATCCGGATGTTGCAAAGGCTTGTTCCCTGGTTCATTACGGTTCATCCAATTCGAGAAGATTTTTCCTTTTTCCTGTTCTATAATTTCAAAAAAAGCAAAATAATTCTCGGCATCGAACGGATCAGATTGCATACACGAACGCACAGTTATATTAATTTTTTCAAAATCGACGGACTGTCCCACTGGCACAACCAGTTCTTGTACTTTACCAGCGTCTTTATTCATAACTTTGATAATCGCGCTACTTTTTTCCACATACGCATTTGCGCAGACAGGGACAAAGGCCAATAAAATTGCAAGTATTTTTTTCATCTCACTAATCTTAGCGCCTTGCACTCCAAAAGTCAATTTGTAAAGATTTCCTAAATCTCCCACACGCCCCCAGATGTAATCCATATTAAAATCCATCACCCCATAAAAAACACTGGCGGGGAAGGGTGCCAGTGTTCTTTTTCTGCGCTGTAACACAGAAACTGCAACGAATAACTATTCGGTTGTGGTTGTGGCTTCGCTTTCACTGCGGTCAATTAATTCCCAGGCATAGGTTGTCTGGTCGCCAACACGAACCGCTGTTAATACATATTTTCCAGCACTGGCTGTTTCAGACAGATTTTCAATCTTGTTATCAACCTTGGCATTAATTGCACTCAATGCTGCCCCAACAGTTTCATAACCAGCCGGCAAAGTTCCGATTTTGATGTTCAAATCTTCAATGTCTGATGTTAAAGTTTCCAAACCTTTTATTTGATCGATTCCTTTTGTATAACCCTTTGTCGATAAATTTAATAATTGAATAAACCAATTTCCCTCATATTGACCCTGATATGGAACAAAACGCTTAATTAAATCGCTAACATTATATGTATCATAACAGCTATTAAAAATCGTCTCGCCATTAACTACTATAGCATCCATGTTCATGTAGATACAAAAATCGAGTCCTCCACCCGCATCAGCAATATTGTTCCATTCTTCTATTGTATCTGATACCGTCATCAAATCTGCCTTATCTGCCTTTAAATCCAGTGCTGTGGTGGTGGCGTAACCGGTTAAGGCTTCATCCAAGAAACCGCGTGAAACAATTGATGCGTATGTTGTACTTATTGTACCCAACCCTATAATAATCCCCATTAAATATTTATTCATAAAAATCCCTCTTTTTTTTAGTATTAAAAAACCGCTATGGAAATCATAAGCGGTCGGGGAGTTGGTAATCAGTACATCGTTGATTCTGCCGCCTTTGGTGAAAACACCTGTTGTATAACGGTCAGCCCCCCGACTTTCAAGTCAGGGATTAACAAAGATACAGTGCAAATACAGGAAATAATCGTTGGATTACGACACATAACATATACTTGCACCGGATGTACTGGGCCACCACAGCCCCGAGCCAGATTCCCATCTGGTTCAACATTAATTATACCTAATACCAAGATTATTTTCAAGACAAAATAAAAAATCCCCCAATTGGGGGATTACAAGTCAAAGCAAACAAAAAATTATTTGCTTTCTGTCTTTTCTGCGGATGTTGCTGCCAAATCTTCGACGATACGCGCCTTTTTGCCAGACAAACCACGCAAGAAGAACAGTTTAGCACGACGTACTTTACCGATACGAACCTTTTCAATCTTTTCGATTGCAGGGCTATACAGTGGGAACTTGCGTTCTACACCAACACCATAAGATTCACGACGCACTGTAAAGGATGCATTATTACCCATACCGCCATCGCGTGCGATAACAACACCTTCGAAAACCTGAATACGGAATTTATCACCGTCTTTAATTTTGACATGAACCTTCAATGTATCACCGGCTTTGAAGTTAGGTATTTTTTTATCTGCCGCCAATTTAGCGACTTGGGCTGCTTCTATTTTTTTAATAATGCTCATTTTTCATTTTCCTTTATTAAGTCCGGTCGACGTTCTTTTGTTATGTCAACCGATTGTTGTTTCCGCCACCGTTCGATATTGCCGTGGTGGCCGGACAGCAGGACTTCTGGGACATTTCGTCCACGCCATACTGACGGGCGGGTATATAACGGCCATTCAAGCCCCCCGATTTCGAAACTTTCATTTTCTGTGGTATCGCAACCACCATGAACCACATTATCTAACAAGCGCACGCAACTGTCAACAAAAACTTGTGCTGCGATTTCCCCACCAGACAAGATATAATCACCAATCGACAGTTCCATTATATCATACTCTTCGATAACACGTTCATCAATTCCTTCGTATCTGCCACACAACAGTGTATAATTTGCATTTTCATCTGCGACAAATTCGCGCACCATTTGTTGATTTAATGTTTTTCCGCGTGGCGAAAAATAGATAATCTTGCCTTTATTTTTCACTGAATCCAGCGCGCTTCCCAACACATCAGGTCGCATAACCATACCGGCACCACCACCGAACTGGGTATCATCAACACTGCCATAACTATTAATTGCAAAGTCGCGAATATTAATCACATCATACGACCAAATCTTTTTTTCCAAGGCACGTCCCACAACCCCAGCCGACAATGTCCCTGGAAACAAATCTGGAAAAATGGTCAGTATATTAAAGTGCATTTATCTTGTTTTTTGTGCGATTAATTCTTTTGGATTTTTACCACATCTATTACACGCAATTTTCGCCAAATGATGCAATCTTTGCACATTATAATGTTGTACATCAACCTCGCCAACGGAACGCACTGTCAAGACATTCGGTTCGTTTTGTGTTTGAATTATTTTATATTCAGACGGTTGCGACAAAGCAAACAATTTTACTTCACATAATTCGACTTGTTTATCACATTCTATAATTACTGTTGAATATGATTTTACAATTTTTGCTTCACTCATATATAAACATCCTTGTTTTATCTTGTTTTTTCTTTCACTCTTTCTTTAACTGCATATGGCGGCGTATAACACGCATCGCATAATGTTTTCACCACATTAGACAGATTCAACGCATTTGTACCTTTTGTCAATGCGTCCCCCAAAGGATGTGCTTTTATTGTATTTGGTTCAGCCTTGTTTATAACAACATTGTACAAATCAGGTTGCATTGCCAAGTACTTTTGCACTTTGCAATCTTTTTTACCCAACCAATCACATGTTATTACAACAACAGCATACGAACTTATTTTTACCATTACCTAACACCTTTTTTATATTACATAAATAAATTTATTTTCCACATCAACAGTTGCGCCAACAAAACTGACCATACTGCCATCACCCAGTTCAATGATATCGCCAGCACCAAAGTTTTGAAATCCCACAACTGTTCCAATATTTTTATTATCACGCACGACTTCGAATCCGATTAAGTCTGCTTGATAAAAGACATTTTCTGACTGCAAATCGGGCAGGGCACTGCGTTCAACAAACAACTCTGTCCCGCGCAATGTTTCCGCAGCATTTCTGTCATCGACACCGCGAATTTTTGCAATCACAACATTAGAATTCGGCACAACACGCACAAACTGAAAATCAGCAGAACTAAAACGATTTGAAACCACACTCAGTGTTTTAAAATCCGTTGGTTTATCTGCAAAAGACTGCACACGCACCTCGCCCCTAATACCCTGTGGCGCGACAATTTTACCGATTAAGATTTTTTGTTCGTCTTTCATATTATTTCTGCTTTGTTAAATTTTGCGTACTAATATATAAATATCGCATATAACGTTCGCAATTACTTTGTTCGCGCAATGTTTCCAGCGGACATCCAGAAAATGTTTTATCTGACACAATAAAAGTGTAATTTATTTTATTCTGGGCCATATATTCAACTGCCGCCTCAAAAGAATCCAATTTATCTTTTTTACGCTGACAAAAATCACCATCATATGGACACTTATAAGACATCGCTATACCAAACTCTTTTGTAAATATACTGCACAGACCGAAATCTGTGCAGTATAAAACAGATTTTTATTCTGCAACAGTTTCTGCTGGTGCTTCTTCTGCAGGTGCAGCGGCTTCTGCCTCTGCTGCGGCCTTGGCGGCTGCTTCTGCGGCTGCTTTTTCTTCTGCGATTTTTGCCAATCTATCGGCTTTATCTTTGATACGCATTTGTGTTTTTTCAGATTGCAAATGTTTCTTTGTCTGAACAGGGATTGCTTTCTTTTCAACCAACCCAGCATTTGCCAAGAATTTGTACACGCGATCAGATGGTTTTGCACCTTTTGCCATCCAAGCCTTAACTTCATCAGCCTTCAAGATAACGCGTTTTTCGCTATCGCGTGGTTGCATTGGATCATATTTACCAACAACTTCCAATACATTACCAGAATTACGTGCTGCGCGTGAATCTGTTACGACGATATGATAATAAGGACGTTTTTTTGCACCATAACGTGCCAAACGAATAACTGTTGCCATATTTTTGCTCCTTAGTTTTTTTAGCAATAATTAATCTGTTTTTACCACAAAAAAGCCATCGTCAAGGGCGAAAACTCGCCGGATGACGCACCACACGCATACCGCGAACTGGTTATATTTGAATGGCAATCTTTGGGATTTGCGCGCATATTATTACCCAAAAACAATTAAAAGTCAACAATTTATTACAGATTTACATTACACCACACAAATTATCAAATCCATCTACAAAGGTTGTTAGTGTTTCAGCACAAGGAAATGCTTTACTAGGACAAAGCTCAGCCCATACACCCATAACTTGTTTTGCAGTATCTGCGGTTGATAATTTACTAGCAAATGCATTAAATTGCCCCCCTACAACCCTATTTTTCTTTACCAACCTCTCAAGCGCAATAACTGTACTTACCGACATTTTTTTTAGTTTTGCCGCCAACTTTGATATTTTATTTGTTTTACCTATTTCCAGCAGAACTCTTTTTGTATTTCTAGCATTAACCTTAAAATTTTGTGTCAACCTGGCCCCGACTGTTTCTAAATTATTTACGCCACCGCTAAACCAAGATGGAACAGACAATATCACACCAACCAACGCAACAGAATTCCCAATATTAGCAACATTTTGCCAACCACTTTTATCAATATTCTCCATAATTTCTTGAACACAAATAGGTTGCATAGTTCCAACTTGTGCAGACAACAACACATCCATTAAATACAAGGCTGTATTTGCATTTTGTTCTGTAAAACTTCCTTCAAATTTAATCATTGCTTCGGCCAAATTCTGAACCGCCTCTGTTGCGCAACCACAAGATATCGTTTTTTGAACATTATAACCATCATCTGTTTTTATAACCCCACCACAATTATCAATTAAACATTTATTTGCCCCTAACAATGCGGCGCTAAAATTCGCATCCATAACAACATTTGCTACTGCTGTTGCAACAGTACCGATAATTGTCGCCACACCGCCAATTATTGCCACAACACCAATCATACTAGTACCACCTGTTACCGGCAAAGTAAAAATACCAACAACAATTCCACCTGTGGCCACTGCCATATTTTTTATTTTTTGATTACGATTATATTTTTGTTGCGCCATCATTACACAACCACCTTTATCAGGATTCCATTCGACATCAATAGAATTTTCTATTTTTAATGCATTACACATATTTTCATCAAATCCCGCACAAACACCTTTATCAGAACCACTGCCACCCAACGCAGCACACGCCAACATCGCATCACCTGCCGCTGCGACAGATTCTTTGGTTTCTGCAACATCGTCAAACAAGAATCCAAAATCCACTGATAAATTCATATCTTTTTCAGGGTCGTAATACATCGCCGAACATGGCAAAAAGTCATCTGGGGCTAAGGTATTATTTTTTATCTTAATCGTACTTGACGCACACGAAAACCTATCAACCAACAATCCAGCCATTGAAAAACGCAATATTACATAATCACTTAAATAGTCTATTACAGACTCTAAATTTCTTATTTGCAAATTTTTAAACACATTTGGATTTATGATTTCTTCACTACCATAATAGAAAGACCAATCATCTGCATCAAAATCATCATAGGCTATTTCTGGCAAAAACTTATAATGCGAACCTACCACTGTCGTTTGATTACCAACGACCTTCCTTGTGCTTTCTGGCACCCAACGTGGATACATTCCAAACTGTTGCAAATCATTATACAAATACGCAGATTCTACACCCGACAACGGATTATCCATATAACAAACAGACTCATTATTTGCGCCTTGTCCGCCATACATTTTACAAACCGCTAACTTAATTGCTGCGCGTTCTTTTTCTATTATACCACCCAGCAAATCAAATCCATCAAACTGAAACACATGAACCGCACCCGTACTATCCTTGTATTTATACTGTCCATCAGCAGCCTTATCAAAAGTCCCCTTCATCTCGTAATAGCCATATGAATTTTCATCGACCAGATCTGCTTTCATTGCCACTTTAACCAGCCCCTTTGCGGCTTCTTCTTGCACTATTATATCATCAAACAGATTGCACCAACCGGCCACACCAACATCATAACATGGATTGCCCGCTGCAAACGCACCAAACACAAGGCTTACACTAACAAGCAATACAGAAAAGAAACCCGTTATTAATCGTTGCATTCTGGATAATCCTTTATTTTGTACAAATTGCTATATCCAATTATAATCTTGTCCAACATATTTTGCTCAATCAAGGCATTATTACAATTTTCTATCACACTATCTAAAACTGCATAGACATCTGCGCGGACAGATTCTGCCTTATCAACAACAGCCTTTCTATTTGCAATACCGTTTATTGCCAAATTTGCTGCGACACTTGCAACAGCGGTAACCGCGACAACCATTGCAGTATTTTTTACTTTTTCATTTATTTTTTCTTTATCTGCCGCCCATTCTGCTGCATCTTCACTGGTTTCATCCGACAATGCGCGCGCCAAAGATGTAAACGCCCCATCAGTTTTACCTATCGCCTCATCATCATACAGACCGGCTATTGCGCTATCTAAAATCTCTTCACTTTCCAACCCTGGCATCAATTCCAACGATTCTTTACGCGCCTTCAAATCCGCTGCCAAACTTTTATACTCACTCACCAAAGGTGTTAATTCATTTCCCCCTGGCAACTCTATTGCGATTTCACCACCTGCAACCCTTTGTCCATCCGCCCAATCACAAGAAAACGTTGCCAGATAATTCTTCATTTGCATCTCTGCATTTTCCATTACATTCTTTTCAGACACCGCAGATGCCAATTCCATACCTGCAACGCCCATTGCAGCCATCGACGCACCACCCAGCAATTTATTTTCCACTGACTGTTCATTTTCGCGCGCTTGGTCATAGGCCTCTTGCGTATCATCTATCTTTTGTTTTTCTAACTCTTGCAAACTAACTTTTCTAATGGAATCAATTTCACCAAGCAAATTTGTTAATTTCTGATACAAATCCCGCCTTTCTGGCTGATTTGAATTTTGCCAATCCAGCTGTTGAATTAAATCAGCCAAACTTTCAACATCTTCAAAAACGACTTCTGAATCAGAATTATCTTTCGCAACAGCAGCCAATAAAACATCGTCAGCATCATCAGCAACAGCCCCGTATGACAGGCACAGAACAGAAAGCGTGACAAAAACACGACGTAGGAACAACATCTCTCCGCCCAAGATTAGCAAATTTACAAAAACGAAACAACAAGAATATATTTATCTGGACAAACAAAAATGATTTCTATAAAATAGTCAGCATCGCGGGCGTGGTATAATGGCAGCACGTCAGCTTCCCAAGCTGAAGACGAGGGTTCGATTCCCTTCGCCCGCACCAGAAATTTAACCGGCCTTGTGCCGGTTTAATTTATGGCATGTGGCGTTGGAAGCGAACCCGACCAAGAGAGTTCGGGGCGTCAGTTGGTGAAAACGAGTGCGAACGAAGTTTGAACCATACGTAGCGAAAGGGGCCCATAGAGCGAAAGCGAATATGGGAATCAGACATTCCCTTCGCCCGCACCAGAAATTTAACCGGCCTTGTGCCGGTTTAATTTATGGCCTGTGGCGATGGAAGCGAACCCGACCAATTCGCAATTGAAATAAAAAAAAATACCCTTTTTTATCAAAAGGGTAATCTAATGAACACAGAATTTTATTTTTGTCGCACGTTCTTTTGACTCAACAAAAACTCTATTCTTTTCATAGACAAGTCTATTTCATTAATCTTAGTTTGAAGCGCACGAAACAATTTCTTATTTGGTTGATTTTTTGCAATAACATTTTTTAAATCATCAATCAAATCCTCGACTGTTTCCAGACCCATTGCAACCGCTTTGGCCTCTAAGCGCCCCAGCTGTCCTAACAAACCACGCCATTGTCTGTCCATATCAGAAACCAATGTATTTGTTAAGTATTTAGCTTTTCTTACACGTTTTTCATTCATTTTAAATACCTTTTATCTTTTTTTCTGATTATTTTTATTCATATATGTTTTTATTTTCGTCATACTATCAAAGATTTCTTTATTTTTCTTCTTTTTATGTTTCTTTTGTTTTTTATCTTTTAAATTTTCATCTGATTTAGCATTGTGCAAAAGACAAATTTCCTGCCAATCAACCACGATATCCGACTTCAAAGTATTACATGTTTTATGCATTGCTTGTAAATTATGCAAATCATTTGAACCACCCTTGTTTTTTGGCCAAATATGGTCCCACGAAAAATCACCTATATTGGCAATTGGCATACCGCACCCAGGACACTTTGGCGCAAACCCCAAGAATATAGCAATTCTATATAATTCTTTTACCTGATTAGGTCCCAATCTATCTGCACACAACGAAATTATAGACAATAAATCTTGAATTTCTTGTTTAGTCATTTTTTGTTGCCTCTACTGGTATTTGCAGATTTTGTTTTGGGAAAATCAAATCTGGATTTTTAATATTATTTTTTTCTGCGATGATACTAAACAAGATTCCGCGTCTTAAAAAGTTACGCGCAATTATCCACAAACAATCGCCACGACGAACTGTATAAAAAGTATCATCATCCCCTGTCATTTCTGGCATAACGAATTTATGAGATACATTTGCAACCGTACGTCCATCACCATCATGCATACGAACAGTCAACACATATTCATCACCAGATTTTAATTCACCAACATCTGCCCCCAGACCAAAATGTCTGTGATCAGACACGCGTGCAAAACCCAAATATTTATCATTCAGGCTTAATGACACGCGCAATCTAGGCATTCCATCACCTGTAACCACAATACGTCCTGTTGATAAATAATCAATTTTTGAAATCGACAAATCACCATCTTTCAGCATTCTTGGTGCCTGCAACAAAGTACTACCATCTTTTGTCATCAACAACGAAACAGAATTTTCCGCCCCTTTGTCTGACACATAAACAAAAACATTATCTTTTGATTTTTTATCCGGATTAATCCCGAACAAAGAAACAGTATAATTTCCAGCCTTCCATAAACTTGCAGGTGCATAAACAAATTCACCTGCATAATTGGTTTGTTCTGTTGCAACAACATCACCATTTACCAGCACCGAAACATTTTGATTTGGCATCCAACGACCTGCGATAACAATCGACCCATTTTGCTCGATACGAACGATATCAAATTCAGGATAAACATCCTCTTTAACCTCTACACTTTCGATTTTTTGTTCTACAGGTTGCACAACTGCATCGGGTATTGTCGGCACAACAATCACACGCGCAGGTGTTGGACCACGCACAAACAAAACCCAAAGCGCTACACAGATTACAAACGCTATACATGATATTGGGAACCAATATGCACGCAAAAGAGCTTTCTGTGCGGTCTGTTTTTGTTTATTTTTAACCACATCCTGATTATCTTCTGTCTTTTTTTCCGCGGGGCGTGCGAACAAATTCAAAGACTTCAAGAATCCACGCGTATATTCCCGACGATTTTCCAACCAATCATTTTGTTGTGCAATTGCACTATCAATCATATCATCTGTTGATTGCTTTGTTTTACCCATATTATTTTGATTCTTTTTTGCCATACCAATAACTCCTGAATCTTGACCTAATAAGAACTAGACAAATTATTGCAAATAATATTTCTTTGTCAACTTATTTGTGATATAATAAGACAGCATTAAAATAAAGGACGATTATGAAAAAGATTGGCATTATGACAACAGGCGGTGATTGCAGCGGATTAAACACAGCGATTCAACGCATATTAACAGGCGCTACAAAACGTGGCTGGCAGGTATGGGGAATAATGGACGGCACAGATGGCTTATATGTAAATCCACCGGCTGCGATTAAATTAAACGATATGTTATTACCAATTGAGAACACCAGACTAGCGGGCAGTTTTCTACACAACGGTCGTGCGACTGCATTAAACTTTGAAACCGCGGTCCAGCAGGGCAAAACAGCCGAATTTAATGCACACCTAAAAAAATCATTAAATACATTGAACCTAGACGCATTAATTTTAATTGGTGGCAACGGCAGTGTATCACTTGCCTGGGCGAACCGGGAACTATATCAAGACCTGCAATTAATATGCATTCCAAAAACGATTGATATGGATATGCCATTAACAGAAAACACCATTGGATTTAATACCGCGGTTCAACAATTGACATCATTCTGCGACCAGTTATTTTTAACTGCGCGCAGTCATCATCGTTGGTTCATTGTACAAAGTATGGGTCGCGACTGCGGACAATTAGCATTACACGCAGGAATTGCATCAGGTGCATCTGCAATATTAATTCCAGAAATCAAATTTGACATCGATAATTTAGTTTCGCACATTCAAAACGCAACAACCGATTATGGTATAATTATGGTTTCCGAAGGCATTTCCCTGCGCGGTCATTCTGGCAAGCCTGCCGATATGATTTCACGAAAATTAACATCTGCTGGAATCTTAAACAGAACCGCATTTCCTGAGCATATTCAACGTTCTGGCGACACAGTTGCAACCGACCGAATTCTTGCGACCCGCTTTGCCGACTGTGCATTAAACGCAATTGAAAACAACGAAACAAATGTTATAACAACATTAGATTGTAACGAAGTGCATACAATATCATTATCAGAATTTGTATCCGCGGGCGAACAAGTATCTGACCCAAAGATTCCAGAATTAATGACATCAAACGCATATGTATCACCAGACGATCCATTATTAGAAGTCGCCCACAATATGGGAATATATATTGGTGAAACAAAATAAAAAAATGCCCATTTGGGCATTTTTTATCTTGTTTTTCGTGCCAACTCATAGAAATTTTTTGCAATTTTACAATTTGAACGAATACAACTATCTGTAATATCCGTCTTTTTATCTTGTGGGATTTTATCACATTTTTGTTCTGTCAACGCACAACGCAGTCCGCACTTATCCATTTTCAACAAAGATAATTTTTCTTGTTTCAAACTTTTCGGATGTCCTGCTGGATTTCTTTGTGCACGAAATAACAACGCCTGTGTTTCGACATCATGAATTAAATCAGAAACAGTCATTGTTTTATCAGTCATTTTATTTGCAATCCAACACCTTACATCATCATCGAAAGTCAATGTGCACATATTTTCTATTTCATTAAATATCCATTCTATATCTAAATCATCCATCACTAAATTAGCTTTTTCAGCGGTTTTAGAGTTAAAATACCCCAACGATGTGTCATAAGACACTTTTTGCTGACAGATATTTTCAATTGCATACATTACAATTAAATCCATAGCGCACTTACCTTTATTCATTATCAGGTTGCATTTATAACATCTTTTGATAAAAACACAACAGAAAAATCCCCCAAATACACAACAAACATCAGACACGCCAAGACTTTTCAACATTAGAATAAATTTTTGTATTAAGATATTTTTTTATTTCTTTCATACCAAATTTCTTATCTAAAATTTTAAAAGTTTTCTCAATTTTTTTTGCCATAACATCCGAATTTTTCTGTAATATTTTATATAAATTCTTATCAAACTTCAAAATCCGTTTTCCAAAAGGCTGTTTTAATAACGCATCTACATCTATACCTGTTCTTCCATTTTCTTTATAATCCTTTAGATATTCTGTAAATATCTTTTCATACTGTGAATACATTACGCCTTTATAATCAGTTTCATTTGTTAAAACCAATCTAGAAATGCAAGTATTTTTATACAACAGATTTATCAAATCATCATTTCTTTCTACATTGCTCAATTCATCCAATTGATTATCCAGATACAACCCATAATCTTCTGCCACTGAATAAAATGTTCCTGCGTGGCTTGTGATATACAACCCATCTTGCAATGCAACAGACTGTATTTTTCTATCTACGTCCCACAAATTAGTTTCATTACGCGAAATTGTTCTATATCCCATTTTTTTTGCCGTTTCTGCAACGACTTTATCTCTTAATACGGAATTCAAGATTTCGTATTTCTTCTCTTCATAAAAACCTCTAATGAATGCCTTTTTATCCTTTGCCATTTCATAAGACTTAACAATTTCTGCCGGCATTAATTGCAATACGATTTGCAATTCAGTATCATCAACATCACCTTTATCATACCTATCATAATCCCGCAAAGTCCAATTAGACATCCATGATTTTATCAATTCAATTTCATCATCAGTAAAATTATCTGTTTTATATGTTGATACTTTTTCACCTATTTGATACAACGACCCATCATTTACCGGCTTTACTATTCGTGCATTTTCTGGCAAAACCAAACCTGCATCAGCCCCAACAGAAAAGAAAGTATCATCAACTTTAAATCCTGCCGGCTTATTATTTTTTTCAACAACAGAATCATATGGGGCCAAAACAACAATCCCTTTATCTGTCCATGACCCGCCATTATTGTCCACCACTGTATGATTTAATGTAAAATGTACAGTCGCCCTAGGGATTTCGCTATCTGTTGCCGCAGCAGTATTTTGAATAACTAATTCACCATTTTTATTTATCTGTGGCATATAATGTGTGCAATGCACCAACAACCAATTATTTTTATCAGCCATATAGAGTTCATCACTATCTACCATTTGTTTTTTTAAATTCTTAATAGCTTTATTAAATTGATTTTTCATTAATATCCCTTTACTTTTCTCTGAAAATTATAACACACACAGGCACAAAAACAAAGAAAAATCCCCCAAACGGGGGATTTCGCTTCCTTGGTTTAATTTTTATTTTTTCTCAGAAAAGTCAGCATCAACAGTACCATCATCGTTTTTCTTTTCTTCTGCACCTTGGGCGGCTGCTTGTTCTGCCTGCGCTGCCTTATAGACTGCTTCACCCAACTTCATTGCTTTTTCTGTTAATGCATCTGTTTTCTCTTTCAGTGATTCTGCTGTTGCATCAGCTTTTGCTAATTCATCGCTTAACGCTTGTTTAGCATCTTCAATCGCTTTCTTTTCATCTTCACTGATTTTATCGCCATGTTCCTTCAAAGACTTTTCGATACTAAACACAGCAGTTTCCGCGGTATTTTTGGCTTCTGCCAATGCGCGTTTCTTCTTATCTTCTTCGGCATTTGCAGCAGCTTCATCAACCATTCTTTTGATTTCATCTTCGCTCAAACCGCCATCAGATTTAATTGAAATCGCCTGTTCTTTACCTGTGCCTTTATCTTTGGCAGACACATGAACGATACCATTTGCGTCAATATCAAAAGACACTTCGATTTGTGGCATACCGCGTGGGGCAGGGGCAATTCCTTCCAGATTAAACTGTCCCAACAGTTTATTATCTGCCGCCATATCACGCTCACCTTGGAATACGCGAATTGTTACAGCAGATTGATTATCTTCTGCGGTACTAAATACCTGAGATTTCTTGGTTGGGATTGTTGTATTACGGTCAATCAAGCGCGTAAAGACCCCACCCAATGTTTCAATACCCAATGACAACGGTGTAACATCCAGCAACAAAACATCTTTTACATCGCCTTTCAGAACACCACCTTGGATTGCGGCCCCCATACCAACAACTTCATCTGGATTAACCCCCTTGTGTGGTTCACGACCAAAGAATTCCTTAACAGTTTCTGCGACCTTTGGCATACGTGTTTGACCACCGACCAAGATAACTTCATTTATTTGAGATTTATCCAATCCTGCATCTTTCAACGCTTTTTTACAAGGTTCAATTGTGCGTTCAATCAAGTCTGCAACCAAAGATTCTAACTTTGCACGTGTCAATGTTGTATTAAAGTGCTTTGGTCCTGTTGCATCTGCCGTCAGATATGGCAAATTAATATCTGTGCTTGTCTTAGACGACAATTCGATTTTTGCCTTTTCTGCTGCTTCTTTCAAGCGTTGCAGTGCCAACTTATCACCAGACAAATCAATACCTGTCTGTGCTTTAAATTCTGCAATTAAGTGCTGTAAAATACGCGCATCAAAATCCGAACCACCCAATGCAGTATCACCATTTGTTGATTTCACTTCGAACACACCATCAACAATTTCCAAGATAGACACATCGAATGTACCACCACCCAAGTCATAAACAGCGATAATACCATCTTTGTCTTTATCCAGACCATATGCCAATGCGGCCGCTGTTGGTTCATTAACAATACGCAAAACATTTAATCCTGCGATACGACCTGCATCTTTGGTTGCCTGACGTTGAGAGTCATTAAAATATGCTGGCACAGTAATAACCGCATCTGTAACTGGTTCACCCAAATAACTTTCAGCATCCTTCTTTAACTTTGCTAAAATCATTGCAGAAATCTGAGATGGCGCATACTTTTTACCTTCCATTTCCACCCAGGCATCACCATTTTCGCCTGCGACAATTTTATATGACACACGTGCTGCAATTTCTTTAACCGCAGGGCTATCAAAGCGCAATCCCATTAAACGTTTGATTTCATAAATTGTATTTTCAGGATTTGTTACCGCCTGATTTTTTGCGGTAATACCGACCAACTGTTCACCATTTGATGTCAGTGCAACCACTGATGGTGTTGTTCGTTGTCCTTCTGCATTTTCGATAATTTTTGGGTCATTACCATCCATAAAAGCCATTGCGGAATTGGTAGTCCCTAAGTCAATACCTAATACTTTTCCCATTTTTTACTCCTAAGTTAAATTTTTACTTACCTACGATATAGTTATGCAAAAAAAGATTTCAAGGGGCAATAGTCATATTTTCTTAAAAGAAAAAAATCCCCCACACATGGTGGGGGGCAGGTGGGATATTACTGATAATCATTCACAACCGAATAAGTCTTATTATCAATATCTTTAACCTTTAATTTACCGGTCAAAGCTGTACTCATTGCGCCATAGAAAACCTTATCCCCAACTTTTACATTCAGCGCAGGTGATGTTCTTGGTGCACTACGCAGATACACAACCTCGCTACCTGCATGCAACTTACGTCCACAGTCTTCTGCCTCGTTTGCGCCGTAACCATACCCGATTGTTGTCAATGGTGCAGTACACTGACCACGATTTTTACTGATACTGCCCTGTGCGACTGTACCACCGGCGCCATAATACCCCGCCCCAACGTTTTCGCACGCACCACCAGCCACTGCTACATATTCACCAGCCCCACAATAAATCATACAATCCGACACTGTATCATGCTCTGTCGCAGTGTTTCCAACAATCCCATAGCCAGAATTTGCCTTAAATATCTGCAGGTTCGCAACATTCTTGTCTAGTATCGCCTGTCTTGTTGCCGTTGTTGAACCATCTGCATCACGTAATCCCATCAGAATCAAATAATTTGCATCACTAGATGTTGTATACAACGCACCTTTACCTTTAACACCAGGGTCAAAAAAGTTTGTGTATGTAACACCAACGGCTGGCTCAACAGCAGAATTCGCCATAGTAACCGTATTTGCACCACGCATTCCGCTTATAATATACGTTGTATTTGGTTCTACCGGCACCCAAACAATCGCGTTAGTAGCATACGAACTAACAGAAGTTACGGATGCAGAAATGTACCCCCACAAAGAATCATAACTATTTGCATTAAACAAGTTTTCACCAACCGCGCATGTATTAACTGTTGATACACTACCTTGTTTTACGGTATTTGCACCAACATACCAGTTTCCACTTGGTGTTGTACATGTTGTTGCATTCGCGGTTGCGATTTGAGTACCCGCCTCACACGATATTGTACAATCCGTAGAATTATCGTGATCCGTCTGCGTTGTTGTGCTTGGTGTCGCATAGTTTGCCAAACAAGACTTCTTATATGTCCCAGATGTCCCACCTGCTGCAACAGTGTGTTGTGCACTATACCAAGAACCACTTGGTGTCGTACATGCTGCATCTACACCTGCAACAACCTTACCAGCTGCACATGTTATCATACAATCTGACCTTGCATCATGACTTGTTGCTGTTGTGTTATTCGTTGTCGCATAACTTGTTGGACATGAACCAACTTTGCTCAAACTCTTTGATGTACTACCATAGTTCACATTATGTTCCGCAGTATACCAACTTGCACCATAGGTTGTATTATTTGGTGTACTGCATGCTGCATTTGCACTCGCAACCATTGTACCGGCACCACATTTTGCCAAACAGCCTGATATACCAGCCGCCGCTGCACCTGTACGATAGTTTTCTGGACACTGTACACGTGCCAATTTTGCATTTTGCGCAACTGTACCACCTTCGCCATAATACCCTGTACCGACTGTTACACATCCTGCACCAGCCGTTGCAACATACTGTGCACCTTTACATGTTGTTGTACATGACGCAACCCCTGCATGGCTTGCCGCTGTTGTACCTGTATTAGCATAGCCTTTATCTGTGGCACACGCAGTACAACTGCTTGCCCCTGCATCAGAATATTTATTATCCGCACAAACACCACAACTTGATGTACCACCATATGCAACAGTATGTAATGCTTTATATGTACCAGCAACGCAAGTTGACAATGTAGAACTCTTTGCTGTTTCTACATACTTACCACCTGCAACGCTTATCTTGCACTCAGATTGCGCCTTCAAGCCTGTTCCTCCTGCAGTATAACTACCAGGGCAATCGATGTTACCACCAACACTGTTATAATTCAGTGTCTTAGCAGGGCAATAATCCCCACTTGGACAGGTCGTCTGCGTGGTATCCGTTGCTGCTTCTAAATAACTACCCGCAGTTGTTGTAAAATAGCAATCCGTTGCTGCATCAGATCCTGCAGAACTATTCTTATACAACCCACCACCTAATGTAGAGCATGCAATTGGCTCACTCACAGCCTCAGGGCAATAACTATTTGCAGAGCAGACTGCAGAACCACCAGTTGTGGCACGACCACTAACTGTACCACCCTTATAGATAATACTTCCACCCCCACAGTAATTTCCAGCCAAACAGGATACTTCACCGGCACCAACACTCTTTACATACTTTTTCGGGCTAGTTGTCAAATAACAATCATTTGCATCATCAGAGCTAGCCGCCGATTGTGAATACGGTGCAGAACACACTTTTAATCCACCGCCATTCGTACCATATTTACCATAATAAACCGTCGTAGCAGGGCAGTAATTACCTGTCGTACATGCAGATTGTGTAGAACTGTTCGCAGTCGCTACATACTTACCTGCTGTCGTTGTACCATAACACACACTTGCACCACCACTGTTACCAGCCGCGCTATTCGGATAAAATCCGCTTGCCAAACCACTACATGCGCTACATGCAGTACCATTCACATAGTAATTTGCATTTGCTGTCAAATTTGTCGTTACACTGGACGCCCCCCACTGAGTCGAACTTGTCGCTGTCTGTGTAATACCACCACTTGCACAATTTGCAGGTTTTTGTGTCTGTTTACAACTTGTATATGTAGTCCAGCCAGTACTTGTACTATCTGTTTTTGTCCAACCACTTGCCAGAGCAGGGCAACTCGTACAACTCGATGCACCCGCACCAGAATAAGACCAGTTTGCACAAACGCCACAACTTGATGTACTACCATATGCAACAGTATGCGATGCCTTCGCAGTTCCTGCCACACACTTATCCCAGTTACTACTATTATCGCCAGCTGTACCAATATAATAACCACCGCTAACCGTTATCTTACAACTTGCAGATCCCGCATGTGATGCAGCGGTTGTTCCACTGTTCTTATAGTCCGTCGGACACGCTGTACAACTGCTTGCACCAGCATTAGAATAGTTATTATCCCCACAAACACCACAACTTGATGTGCTACCATATGCAACTGTATGCGATGCCTTCGCAGTTCCTGCCACACACTTATCCCAGTTACTACTATTATCGCCAGCTGTACCAATATAATAACCACCGCTAACCGTTATCTTGCAACTTGCAGATCCCGCATGTGATGCAGCGGTTGTTCCACTATTCTCATAGTCTGTCGGGCATGCTGTACAACTGCTTGCACCAGCATTAGAATAGTTATTATCCCCACAAACACCACAACTTGATGTGCTACCATATGCAACTGTATGCGATGCCTTCGCGGTTCCTGCCACACACTTATCCCAGTTACTACTATTATCACCAGCTGTGCCAATATAATAACCATCGCTAACCGTTATCTTACAACTTGCAGCCCCAGCATGTGATGCAGCGGTTGTTCCACTATTCTCATAGTCTGTCGGACACGCAGTACAACTACTCGCACCAGAATTAGAGTATTTATTATCTCCACAAACAGTTGGACATGCCTTAGTAGCACCAGCGCTACCATAACAACCACTCGTTACAGCAGAGCAACTTGTTGCAGTACTACCATTTGTTGCTTGATAAGTACCCGCTTCACACAATGTACAAGTTTGACCATTAACATACGCACCAGCTACAGCCTTTAAAGCACTTGCTATTGTAACATTAGAACTGTATGCACTTTCACTAGACGCTTCGCGTTTTAACTGTCCTGCTGCACAATTTGCACTGATACTAGCCCCCGATTTATACTCATAACAATCGCTATATGCGTCCGATGTATTAGTTGTTGTTGCAGCAGTCCAACCACTATCCGCCGTTGGACAGGCCGTACGAGTCAAAGCATCCGCCGCAGAATAATATGCATCCCCAGCTGGCACACATACATTAGCAAATAAATTAGTCAATGTTTTATTTGATGTATATTGTGTTGCAGTTGAAGAATTATTAAATGTTGTATTATAATAACCCGCTGCACATTTTAAACTAGACTTATTAACCCAACATGTTTTTGAAGTACCATCCACGCCATATGTATCTGCGTTTTTATCAATATAGCATGAATACGATGCCATTGTCCCAGTATCCATAACCTTTTGCTTAAAGGTTACATTACAACCAGTTCGTGTCGTATGATCACCCGCTGTGGAACTAGTATTCCAATAACTATAAGACACAACATCTACGGTATTATTCGTTGCAGCCGGACAAGTCTTGCACTCAGACAATCCCTCTACATCGGCATAAGTTGCCCCAGTACATGCAGTTGGCGCAGTTTTACCTGTACCACTTACATAATAACCCAACTCCGCTTTTGTACATACTGTATTCGTGTGCGCGCTACTGCTCATATAAGTACCTGCGGCACATGCAGTACAAGAACCAGTTGTATTTGTCCCTGTGGCACTGGAATATTTTGACCCAGCCTTACAGTTAGAAATCTTACACAGATTTGTTACCTTATTTGCAGACCAACTTGGTGTTGACCAACTATTATCATAATCATTATTATTTGCACAAGCACTGCAGGTTGCCGAAGTATGTCCTGTTGCAGTGGTTGTTGTACCAGCTGCACAGGCTGTACACACCGTATTACCTGTACCAACCGCATAAGACCCTATGGCACACGCAACACACGCACTTGCTGCCGAAGACCCTGTACTTGCATTATACTTACCCGCACCACATGGTGTGCGTCCACCTGTGCTATTATAATTAACTTTTACACTACCTGGGCAGTAACCACCGGCGGCACATGTTGTTTCTCCGGACGTCGCAGTCGCTACATAGTTACCCGCCGTTGTTGTACCATAACACGATGATGACGCAGTTGCTCCCTCAGCAGACGTAGTATAAAAACTTCCCAACGTTGTACATGCATTTGCCCCCCAAGACTCTTCATAAGTACCTGTATTACATACCGGCACTGTTCCACCAGGACAATAACTATTCTCCGGACATTTTACCGCTTTTCTATAAAGCATACTCTTTGTATTAGGTTGTCCATTTGTAGTACAATATGTGCTACTCAAACGTTCTGTTAAATAATAACCGGCCTTAACACTTCTTGCATATATATTTCCCTTATCTGAATCATAACGACCTGTCGTTGAATTATACCTCGCACTCTCAATAGTAAAGTTTGAACATGGTGTTGAAACCGTCATTATAGCCGGACATTGTGTTATCGCACTCAAGCCCGTATTCGAAAAAGTCTGATAACCAGATGACACCACAGATGAATTAGACGTAGTTGCATCAGGACAACGTGCCACCAACCAATCAATTTCACTTACAGCTTCCTTATATGTACTACTTGATGGATCAGGGCAACTTTCTTTTCCACCAACATTTGGATAATTCAATGTTGTTTCTGAACAATAAAACTTTGCTTCGCACTTAGTCTGTGTTGTGTCTGTTGCATTAGCCAAATAATAACCACCAGTTGTTGTAAAATTGCAATCCGCCGCTGCATCAGATCCCGCTACACTATTCTTATACAACCCACCACCTAATGTAGAGCATGCAATTGGCTCACTCACAGCCTCAGGGCAATAACTATTTGCAGAGCAGACTACAGAACCACCAGTTGTGGCACGACCACTAACTGTACCACCCCTATAGATAACGCTCCCTCCCTCACAGTAATTTCCAGCCAAACAAGATACTTCACCGGCACCGACACTCTCTACATACTTTTTCGGGCTAGTTGTCAAATAACAATCATTTGCATCATCAGAGCTAGCCGCCGATTGTGAATACGGTGCAGAACACGCATTTAATCCACCACCATTTGCACCAGATTTACCATAGTAAACCGTCGTAGCAGGGCAGTAATTACCTGTCGTACATGCAGATTGTGTAGAACTGTTCGCAGTCGCTACATACTTACC
>JAFXFG010000028.1 GCA_017520675.1 Alphaproteobacteria bacterium | reverse complement strand
ATGGCACAGTGATATCCCATGTTTGTTCAATCATTTTGTGCACATATTCAACATTTGCAATCTGGGCAGAATATGCCCCAGATACAAATAATAAACCAAATAAAATTAATAATATTTTTTTCATTGTAATTATTCGCTTGTGTAATTATTCATTCTGTTAGAGAGATGTTTATTAATTAATCGCTGCTGCCACCATCACCTGGTGGTGTAGAACCGCCTAACTCCTCATCATCGCCGGAATCGCCCGAATCGGTGGGTGGTGGGGGTAATTCGGCGGTCGGGGCATATGCGATGCCTGTTAAATTTAATGTGCCAGATACGGTATATGTCCCCGCCATTGTCTGATTCGCGGTGGCGCTGGTATCAACCTTAGATGATACCGCGGTTGCGATTTGGGACGCGATTTGTTGCTGGACATATTCGGTTGATGGAATATTCGCCATTGCCGACATTGGCGCGCAGATTAAGAAAGTTGTTAATAGTTTTTTATGCATTGCATTCCTCCTGTGTTTTGCAATTAAAAAACCACAATGTAATCAAAGTGGTCAGGAGGTTAACGACAATCTTTGGAATTGTGCTGCTTATTCAATATATTCGCAAGCCCTCCTGACCCAAAAAACGGTCAGGAGTCCTATCATCGAATAAAAAAAAGCGCAACAAGCGCCACCAATTTTTTTATTCGGACGCCAAAGAGAGGTCGTTACACCCCATCGTCAACAAGACCTGTTGATGACAATTCAAATAATAACACATATAAAATTTCTTTTCAAACAATAATTATAAATAAATTTAAACCCCACATTTTTGCGGGGCTTATTTTATTGATTCATTGAACTGAAAAAGTCCGAATTTGTTTTGGTCAAACGCAATTTATCCAGCAAGAATTCCATCGCCTCTAATGTTCCCATTGGATTAATTATACGACGCAAAACATACATCTTGGATAAAATATCTTTACCAACCAACAAATCTTCTTTACGCGTTCCAGACTTAGTAATATCAATTGCTGGATATACGCGTTTATCAGATAATTTTCTGTCTAAAATTATTTCGCTATTTCCTGTTCCCTTGAATTCTTCAAAGATAACTTCGTCCATCTTTGAACCTGTATCAACCAATGCAGTTGCGATAATTGTCAGCGATCCACCACCTTCGATATTACGCGCAGCGCCAAAGAAGCGCTTTGGGCGCTGTAATGCATACGCATCAACACCACCAGTCAAAACCTTGCCACTGGATGGAACAACTGTATTATATGCGCGTCCCAAACGCGTAATAGAATCCAACAAAATAACCACATCTTGCCCTGCTTCAACCAGTCGTTTAGCCTTTTCAATAACCATTTCAGCAACCTGAATATGACGTGTTGCAGGCTCATCAAAAGTTGACGAAATAACTTCTCCCTTAACACTGCGTTGCATATCTGTAACTTCTTCGGGTCTTTCGTCAATCAACAAAACGATTAATTTAACATCAGGATAGTTTGTTGCGATACTATGCGCAATATTTTGCAACATAACAGTTTTACCAGTACGCGGTGGCGCAACAATCAAAGAACGCTGCCCTTTACCAGTGGGTGAAATCAAATCGATTACACGCGCAGACAAATTGCGTCCCTTGTCAGAATCATCTGGCACCTCCATTTTTAGTTGCTCGTCTGGATACAGTGGTGTCATATCATCAAAAGACACACGATGCTTTAATTTTTCTGGGCTATCACCATTAACCCGTTCAATTGTTTCCAATGCAAAATATCGTTCTGTTTCTGCTGCTGGTGCTTGGATTTGTCCTTCGATATAATCACCAGTTTTCAAACCATATTTCTTGATTAAATTTGGCGACACATACAAATCGTCAGGCCCCGCCAAGTAATTAGATTCTGGTGCACGCAAGAATCCAAAACCATCTTGCATACGTTCCAGCACCCCATCACCAATCAATGTAACTTTTTTATCAGCAGCAAACACGCGCATAACAGCAAAACGCAACTGTTGCACATTTAATTGTGCAGGATTTTCAATTCCCATATCTTCAGCCATTTTCAGCAATTGCTGTGGCGACTTTGCCTTTAATTCATTAATATGCATAAAAATTCCTTTTGTGGAGATGTTTTCAGCGCAGAACTGCGCCACCAGATGATGAGAATATTACACTAAATTGACAAAAAAGTCAAGTTTTTTTCATTAATCTAAAAAAGACCGCCTAATCAGGCGGCCATTTCTTAGAATCTATACGAACCAGAAACTTTGATATTATGCAACTGCAAGGCCGAGTTATATTGATAACGATAATCAACACCAACCTGTACACCATTTGCAACCACAAACTCTACACCGGCGCCAATATTTGCCCAGAACGGATTCGTATCAACATCATAATAAGTATATTTATCTGCGACCGCAAACTTATACTTTGCATTATCCGGCATACCCAAAACATCATATTCAACACCAATCGATGCATATGGACGAATCTGGAACCACGCCGATGGATATATGCGCTTTTGTGCAACCAACGAATAACCAGGTGTAAAGACAAAATAACCATCTGATTTCAAATTCATATAATCACTGCCTGCGGCTTTTTCTGTAACATCAAATCCAAAGTTATAACCAGCGCGCGCATACAAGTTACCAACAATATACTGATTCAATATATCATGCATTAATCCCCATTCTGATATCAAACTAAATGCAGTACCTGTACCATCAATTGGTGCGACAAAATTTTGCATACGTTCTACATCCAGAACATGAATATCCAAGAACGCATTTCCATATATACGGGCTTTTTCATTGACAGTTTCCATCAAATAAGCCCCCAAACCAATATTAGTATTTGACACAGTAATATCTACCTTACCTGCTTCGCTCACATTTGCATAACTCAAATCCATTTCATCTGACAAATCCGACGAACTATGAGTAATACGCCCCGTCAACCCCAACATCAAAGTATTTGTAGCCTGCCAATCATAACCACCAGAAATCGAAAATCTATTACCATCCGCATGTTTTCCATCTGCTACATTCTGGAAATACATACCATAATCAACATCTAACCAAGCCTTATCTAATTTACGTCCACGATTCCAAATAAATTCATCCAGCATACGATCCTCAAACGAACGGAATGCGGTATGTTCATTTAGTGCCACACTACCTGCGATTTGTTCAATCTCGCGCACTTGGAACAAGCGACTAAATGGTACGAACACAGCACCATCGCGGTTTGCCACATGATATTCCATTCTGTTATACAGTTCTGTTGCAACTTTTGAAAGATTTGTTCCCTTAAACGCAACAGGGATTAATTCAATTGGTGTACGATTATCAAATCTTTTTTTCGACATTTGCCCTGCAACCATATTATCTATTGCACCAGCAGATACATATTCACCAATTGTAAAATCATCCTGACGCGCAACAATCGGTTGCAATTTAAAGATTTCAACCGGTCCACCAAACCGCGGATCAAAGACAATATACAAACTATCAATTTTGAAATCTCCATCTGTATCCCTTTCAGCAACATATACAGGTAAATCATCTGAATCTGTTGAACCTGTATTTTTAATTGTATCCAGATAGCTATAACACAAACTGCCATCAGAATTACAGAAACGCACATTCAAATTTCTAATTTTAGCTGCCAAATCTTCGATTCCATTATCTGCATGCAACAACCAGATTGCAGTTCCAGAATCAACGATATCAAACACATCAACACCAATTTGTGCGTTTGCCAACCCATCACTAGACAAACCACCAACTGTTGTTATATCTGTTTCAAAGACCCCATTGACAGAAATCAATGCCCTTGCGTCATCACCAGTTGGATTTGTTATACGTCCCAAAGTATTATCATTATTCAATGAAACAGTTGCCCAATAATTAATATCCGTTGTATTCAGCTGAATTCCATCTGCATACGGTAAAAGCGCGACATTCAACGCACTATTATTATTAAAAGTATAATTCCCTGTTATTTGCATTTTTTCCAGGCCGATAAAATCGACATTACCAGAGACATCCGCATCAACAAACACATTCTGCCACAATGTTTCGCCACTTGTATTTTTATGTGCCACAAACTGCAGATCGCTTGCTTTTATTCCTTCAGTTCCAATGGCGATATCACTTGTCATCACCATCAAACTACCATCCTGATTAATCCCTTTTAAATTTAACCCTTCTGTAACCAACAAATATTCATCTGCATCAATATTAATATCCTTAGCAGACATCATAGTTCCCCAATTTTGATATAACATAGCACCTGTATCAATCTGGTCATACACATAGGCTTTTGTCCCCGCCAAGACTACATTTCCAAGATTTATAGACAAACTATTAAAAATCAAAGTGCCTTTACCAGAATCTAAATACAATTCCCCAAAGTTATTTACAATGGAATCAAACATCATACCTTTTTGGGCACTCAACGTCAACATACCAGAATTTGTAACATTTGAATACAGCGCATCAATTTGCCCACCTGCCGACACTGTCGCAATAGTCCCTTTTTCTGCGACAATATCGCCACCTATCAGCACATTTGCCCCAACTTCATATTTTGTATTCCCTGCATCAACTATAAAATCACCCGCAACTGTCAAGTTGCCAACTTTAAAATCAGTTGCATTATGATTCAACATTCCAATAATATCTGCTGTAATTCCCTGCACAAAATCCCCAGCAACACTAACATTTCCATTAACAGAAATCGTCGAAGCCCCCAGATCAACCTGTCCTGCTGTAACAACAATACCACTTGATGTTATATTATCTGCACTTAATGTCAAAACCCCAGTCCCAGAATTAGCAACAACCGCCGCTGACAATGTTTCACTGGCATAAATATTCATTTCGGTACCAGAATTAATGATATTACCACCGACAACAACATCGCCATCATTTGCCGAAATATTTACATTATCATACGACAAATTAGTAATACTACCCATATTAACCGTATTTCCAGTAATCTCTAACCCGCCCACATTTTCAAGTGCTTCGGCAATAACAACACCACCCACTGCATTAATAGAAACATCTCCCTGATTATCAATCTGACCATCTACTGTAACCGCACCACTTGAATTCAATACCAAAGACTTATTTTCTGCAACATTAATATTATTAGCCGATATAATTGAATTATCTTTGGTTGTTTTCAAAGTAAAATCATCTATCACATTGGCGTCAACCAACAATCCATTTTCTACATTTGCACCATCGTTAAAATTGATATCACCATCAACAACCGCATCGCCACCATTCACGACAATAGTATCTGTCTGCACCGTCATTTTTCCATTAACAAGCATCGTTCCCAAATTGACAGAATCTGCCAAAACATTAAATTCTGCACCACCTGCAACAGATAACTGTTCATCTACTTCCAACTTACCATTCAAACTAATCCCCAGCGAAGAATTACCTTGCACCAACAAATCTTGTCCAACTTGAATCGTCTGCGCATCAAATACTGCATTAACCACATCACCAGTGCCACCAACAACAATATTTTTACCAACACTGATATTATTGGCACTCAAAACGAATTCCTGAGTTCCCGTTGCAGCAAACGACACATTTCCAACACCATTAGCCTGATTTCCGCTAACAAAATTTCCTGCAATTTGAACATTAGAATTTGCAACATCCAGATTATACAATCCGCTTCCTAAATTTAAATTTCCATTTGAAACAGTCAGTGCACCTCCCAAGACCGCACTACCCGCCAAAGCATTCAAATTTACAACACCACCTACAACATCCAACCCACCATTTAATTGCACCGCGCCCCCGGCGGTATCAGACGCAACAAAGTTCAATGTCCCACTATTATTTTTGATAAAGCCATTAACAGTAACATCTTTGGCCTGAATATCTAACACTCCATTTGTATTAACAACATTCCCATCAATCACTATTTTACCAGTATTATCAAACAAGGAACTAATTTCCAGACTCGCATTTTCCTGTACAGTTCCAACATTTGACACATCTGCCAAAATGATTTCAGATGCATTAATCAACATATCACCCGAATTAGACACTTCCTGTCCAACTGATATTGTTCCAGACGCCACTATATCCGTATCAGCCCCAGCCTGCCCCAGCAATTTCCCAGCAATTGTTACATTGCCACCGTTACTTGCCTGTGCCTTAACAGACAACGACTTTGCGCTATTATTAACATTCGCCAATGAAATATTCTGCGCCAACAAACTCATATTTGCATTTACTTCTGAATTTGCACCATTAAAGACAGAAACAGTACTTAAATTTAAATTCTCCTTACGAATCGCCAATTCAAAATTCTGCAATGAATTCGAAAAGAATCCAAACCAAGCCTCTTCATCTGCACCTGCCCCAAATTCCAAACTTCCAACATCCAGACTAAAAGAATTCTCAGTCCCCATTCCATCTAAACTTATCCCATTCTCAAAATAAGCATCATTTTGAATAGTCGCACTAAAATCCCCTGCATTTAACAACGAACCATCACCAGATGTTCCACCATTAACCGTCAAACTGCTTGCATTTACAGTCAATGTTGCGCCTGTATCATTTGTAACCGCACCATCAACCGTAAAATTATTTGCCGACACTGTCATATTATCCGCAGATTTATTTTCAAAATCCCCACCAACAGTTATATCCCCCTGCGCAGACAGCATAACATCCCCACTACCCGATTTTTGAAAAGCATCAACAATTTCAATTCCCGCATCAGATACAATATCAACCGTACCGCTACCATCTGCAATAATGGAATTAAGTTTAACCGCCCCAGCACTATCAATATCAAACGCACCATTATATGCGCTAACATTTCCCGCAGTTACACTATCCGCCGTAACAGAAAAATCTCCATAGGCTTTTATATTCCCCGTTACAGTAAAATCACCATTTGTATCAACATCCAGCGATGCATTATCATCAGTTGCCCCAACAATAACCTCAGATGCAGCAAAACCAAAATCAGCTGCACTTGCATCAAAGGCCTTAATTGAGAATTGCTTTCCATTTAAAACAGTTAACAACGCATTAACAGACACATCCCCACGTGCCAACAATGTGAACGGCACACTTTCAACAGAATCCAAGACAAAAATATTATTTGCCGCATCCCCAGACACCCCAACTGCACCAACAGTCATATCATCAACAGTCAACGCACCTTGCGATTCGATTCCTATTGCATTTGGCGCACTAATAACGACCCCCTGTGCGACATCACTTGGCCCAACAGAAACCATACCATTATCACCAGGTACCATATCAGCCACCGCGCCGACCGGCATCAGGCAGCACAAAAACGAGAATATTTTTTTAATCATTTTTTTATTTTCTTCCAATCCTAAATGTGCTTATATTATGCCACAATTCATCTAAACATATCAAGATGAAATTGTATCGTTTGTTTAATCAAAGGAGAAAAACATATGTTTAAAATCACAAAAGTACATGCACGTCAAATTATGGACAGTCGTGGTAATCCAACAATTGAATGTGATATTGAGCTCAGCGGTGGCGCATTTGGTCGCGCTGCTGTTCCATCTGGTGCCTCCACCGGCAGTTTCGAGGCACTTGAACTTCGCGATGGCGGCAACACGTACATGGGCAAAGGCGTTTTAACAGCGGTCAAAAACGTTAATGAAGTAATTGCACCTGCGATTATGGGTATGGACGCACAAAACCAAACAGAACTGGACGAAAAGATGCTGACCCTTGATGGCACACCAAACAAAGAAAAACTAGGCGCAAATGCCATCTTATCTGTTTCCATGGCATTGGCACACGCAGTTGCAAATGGCAAGCATATTCCGCTATACAAATATATTGCAGAAATTTATGGCAACGCGAACCCCTGTGTACTACCTCGTCCTATGATGAATATCATCAACGGTGGTGCACACGCAGACAACGGTCTGGACGCCCAAGAATTTATGATTATTCCAAACGGCGCAAAATCAGAAGTCGAAGCAATCCGTATGGGCTCCGAAGTATTCCATAATTTGAAAAACATTTTGAAACGTGGTGGCTATTCTACGAATGTTGGCGACGAAGGCGGATTTGCACCTAATTTCAGTTCTTGTCGCGAAGCACTGGACACAATAATTGCGGCAATACGTTCCGCAGGATACGAACCATCCCGCGACATTTCTATTGGTCTAGATGTTGCATCATCAGAATTCTATTCTGACGGCATTTACAATTTCGAAGGCCAGAAATTAACATCTGCTGAAATGATTGAATTTTATGAAAAATTGATTTCAGACTATCCAATTATCTCTATCGAAGACGCCTTGGCTGAAGAAGATTGGGACGGTTGGAAAACATTGACTGAAAAAATCGGTTCAAAGTGTCAACTGGTTGGGGACGATTTATTTGTAACAAATCCATCCAGACTGGAACGCGGTATTTCGAACGGTGTTGCGAATGCGATATTGATAAAAGTAAATCAAATCGGTTCATTAACTGAAACATTACGCGCAATCAAAATGGCACAAGACGCAAACTATGGTGTTGTAATCTCCCATCGCAGCGGCGAAACCGAAGACACAACAATCGCGGATTTATCTGTTGCAACAAACGCGGGCCAAATCAAGACAGGTTCAATGTCCCGCACTGACAGAATGGCAAAATACAACCAGTTAATTCGTATCGAAGAAGAACTGGACAAATCTGCAAAATATGGTATATAATTGCAACGCAAAACAGAAAAAGGGGGGCATATTGCCCCCTTTATATGTATACTAAACAGACAAATGATAGACGGCGAAATTTTATTTTATATAAAATACGGATGCGCAGTATTAATACTACTATGCATTATACTTGCCCCTGCTTGGGTTGCGCGTCAAAACGGCCATGGCAAGCCACGAATGCAGGCGGTACGCATATCCAGTTGGGTCTTTGGCTGGTCGCTTATTGCGTGGTTATGGGCTTTGTTTCAAGCAACAAAAAAATAATCCAGAAAATATTAATTGCAACACAATGCTAAAATGTGTTAAGATTTAACCAGAAACCAGTGGGAATTGGTTTCGGGGCTGTCGAAAGCCTAGTATCTTCGGTGCAAATATGTATATGCGTCGTAATCCGATTAGTGTTTTTCGTATTTGCATCGTATTCCAACACACCCTGACTTACGAAAGTCGGGGGGCTGTCCACTATACAACAGGTGTTCCGCACTAAAAGTGGCAGAATCAACAAGATACTGATTTTCGAACTCCCCGACCGCTTATGATTCCCATAGCGGTTATTTTTATACATAAACGGAAAGGAGATACCTAATGAGAAATTTTTTAACAACGGGTTTATTTAGTGCGATATTGGGGATTGTTATAGGCGGCGCGCCGGCGGATGCGGCACTGGTGTCGCGCGGATTCTTGGACGAAGCACTGGAAAACTATGCCACCACCACCGCCCTTGATTTAAAGGCAAACCAGAGTGATTTTACTGATTTAAATACAGAAATTAGCGGTTCCGTTGACGTGCTTAGGCAGTTGCTTGAACAAGGCGGTTTTAGCTATGAGCTTGTGAACAGTATTGATCCAGAAAAATTTCCCAATACTATCAGTGGTGCATCTTTTTTATTATACCAATATCTTGAGAGTTTTGCTGGTTCCGTCTTGCAAGGTTGGATGGATTCTAATGGAACGTACTATGCGGGTTTTGTCGGCCTGAACAACGGTTGGACTGATTCCGAAAAAAAGACCTACCTTGGTGTCAAGGGATTAAATGATAAAATCGGCACATTGCCAAGCGGGAATTTTCCTGGATTTCCAGAATCTGAAAATCTTTTCTCTCAGCTTAGACAGCCACTTACATACCCAACAAGTTTAGCAGAATTAATTACTGCAATATACGGCAATTCAGAAACTAACATACCAGGATTATTGGCAGCTATTATTATGGGCTTTCCAATAGATACAGATGGCGATGGTATAAATGATTCGACTGTAGGCACACTACCAAACTCCATGCTTGCCAACGCAAACGCCACTAAAATCGGTACTGTACCAGACGGCAAAAATCTTGCAGGTATGATAAGTGCAACCGATGCCAAAATCGGTGACCTGTCAACAGAATATACGACTGTTGGGGCTGCGCTAACCGCGATTAAAGGAATTGCCGAAGAGGCCAAGGCCGCGGCACTATCTGCAATTCCAGATCCTAAGGCCGAGGGTTCAACTGGTAAATTCGTTCTGACGGTTGATATTGTTGGCGACAATGCGACATATCGCTGGGAAAAAATTGACCGCGAGGGCGAAGCCACAACAACTGAATAAAGCCCTTTGTCGTAACATCACAGTTTCTGTGAAAAACACAGGTCGGATTACGACACACTGTTATATTTGCACCGAATATTCTGGGCTTTACACAGCCCCGAACCAAATTCCCATTTGGTTCGTCTTTTATTATGATACAAATTGTAAATTTATTACAAGTACAAAGAAAAAAAACGCCCATACGGACGTTTTCTTTTTTTTATATAATCTTAATTAATTAAATACTATCGGCATTTACCCAACGACCATTTTTCAACAATCCCGGTGCCATACCTTCGTTATTACGCAACGCATCAATAACACTACGCGCCTTGGCCGCATCAAGGTTAATTATACGAACCTTGAACATATCACCTTCATTAACAACAACCGCATCACCATATGTTTTCATGCGTTGTGCCAAAGAATCCGCACTATCCTGTGCATAAAATGCGGCAACCTGTACACTATATTCGCCAACCACAGGTGCTTCTGATACAACTGGCTGTTCTACATTTTCAACAACAACAGTTTCCGCCACAGGCTGCGATACCGTACCCAAGGTCGCATTCTTCACAGCAATTGTTTGATCAGACAACACCTGAATTTGAACCTTACCCTGTCCATTCAATCCAATTTTTTCTGCTGCTGCTGGCGACAAATCCATCAATCTAGTATTTACAAATGGTCCGCGATTATTCACACGAACGACCACCGATTGACCATTCTCCAAATTTGTTACGCGCACAATAGTCGGCAATGGCAAAGTCTTGCTGGTTGCCACCATCTGCGTTGCATCAAACACTTCACCATTACTGGTCTTAGTGCCATTTAAATCCTGTGGAATAATCCCTGCAACACCTGTCTGATTATATGTCAAATCTTCAACAGGAATATATTGCACACCATCAACTTTATACGCAGAACCGACATAATACTTTGGCGCAGCCGCCAACAAATACGCATCATTTAACTGTGGTTGTACATCCATGGGCGCGGCGACCAATGGTTCTTCACCAAATCCATCTGCATTATAATTTGTTGCACCTGTTCTGCTAAGATCTGTACACGCAGACAACAGCGCGACCAAGGCAGTTAAAGAAATAATTTTTTTCATATTAAAATCTCCTTCCATTCATTATATTTTATATAATACCACAAAAATCTTAGACATTCAAATTATATTTACAGATTATATTTTTCTATCAATCACATACGCAACCGGCAAATACAAGACAGCATACACAACAATTGCCCCAACCAGCGCTATGATATTAGTAATTGGCAACAAATACAATCCTGCCCCCAAGAAAATCGCCCAGCCCCCCATCAAGAAAATCACCTTTAATGTCCGTTTATCATGATTAATCAGCCCAGATTTTCTGCATGCGCGCGCCAATAAAAAGTTCTTTAAATATCCGCTAATAACAATACCAATTGGCACAGCCAAATACCCAAACAATGGGAACAGTGCCAGATACAACACCGCCGCCACCCCCAGCGAAACCATACTTGTTTTCACAGGTGTTTTTACATCCTGTGATGCATACAGTGTTTTACTGTATATCTGGCTAACCAACATTGCCGGCAAGACCAACGCCTGAATAACAATCGCATTTGCAACCGCAGTTGTCGAATCCGCAGTCCATGCCCCATATTGGAACAATGTTCTAATTATTGGTTCTGCCAACACGACCAACCCAACAACACAAGGCAAAATTAACATCATCGAACGACGCATCGAAGAATTTTGTTGAATATAAACACTGCGCATATTTTTTTCCGCCAGCGCATTTGATATCGACGACATCAGTACGGTTCCAACCGCCAATCCAATCATTGCGAACGGCAATTGAACAATCCTATCAGAATAATACAGCCACGAAACAGCCCCACTTTGAAAACTGGCAACCAATGTTCCGACAATCATAGTAATCTGATAGAAACCACTGCCAACAATACTAACCCCCATACGCTGGAATAGTTCCTTGATTCTTGGTGTCCAGCGTGGCACGACCAAGCGCAATCCGAAATGATTTTTTCTGATTCGCCCCCACAATATTGCAAACTGCAAGACGCCAGACAAAACAACCGTCCCCGCCATTAAGTACAAGACATTTTCACTGCCCCACACCATTGCAACCAACAACGCGCAAATCAGCATTATATTCAACAACACAGGCATAAAAGCCGCCAACAAGAATTTCGAAAACGCATTTAATATCGCTGATAAAAATGCCGCCCCACATATAAACAAGACATACACAAACATTATTCTTGCGATTAAGACAGTCATTTCCATCTTGCCTGCAACCTCATCAAATCCAGGCGCCAACACCCAAACGACCAAAGGCATAAATATTTCGAACAGAACAATTATCCCCAGCAACCCCACCAACAACCATGAAAAGACATTTTTTGCGAATCCTTCGTCTTTCTTGGAATCTGCATACATTGGAATAAAAATAGCAGACAAAGCCCCTTCGCCCAACAAATCCCTAAACAGATTCGGCAATTTAAACGCTGCCAAAAATATATCAGATAACTTTCCTGCCCCCAGCACGCGCGCAATCAGCATATCACGCACAAAGCCAAAAATACGGCTGATACCGGTCATTGCACCAACCCCGAAAATATGTTTGCCTAGTTTCATAGTTTAGATTATACTGCGATATGAAAACAAAAATCAAGACAGGAAATACAATTATGAAGAAACAAATTGCATTATTATCATTAATCTGCACCTTGTGTGGTTGCGCAGGCACAGAAACAGAAGTTATCGCCGACAAATCACTGGCTGAAATATACGCCACCGCATATACCGAATTTAACGATGAAAATTTCGAAGCCGCTGCCACAGAATTTTTAAAGGCAGAAACCCAACACCCCACCAGTCAATGGGCCCCTGATGCATTAATAATGGCGGCATACTCATACTATATGGACCAAGATTTTGCAGGTGCGATATTGGCGACCGATCGCTTTTTACGTTTTCACCCCGGCCACAAAGATGCCGCCTATGTAATGTACCTGCGCGGGATGTGCTATTACCGTCAGGTCAGCGATGTTCGTCGTGAACCGGGGATGTCGGCATACGCACTGCAACAATTCCAAACTTTAACCCAACGTTTTCCACGCAGTCCATATGCAAAAAATGCAGAAAACAAAATTCTGATATTAAAGAACTATATTGCCGGCAAAGTAATGTATTCTGCCCGCAATGATATGGCGCGCGAAAATTGGCCCAGTGCGATTAATCGCCTGCAATCCATTGTCCAAGACGCCCAAGAAACCGTTATGCCGGCCGAGGCTATGTATCGTCTGACCGAATGTTATACTGCAATTGGATTACCAGAACAGGCTGCAGGCTATGCAAAAATGCTGGAAACGAATTTCCCAGACAACGAATGGACACTGCGCCTAAAATCAAAGAAGAAATAGATTTGCATTTATAATTTGATTAATATAAACTAAGCAACATTATGGCAAGACAAATTATAAAATCTGGACAAGTTTCTGAAAATCGCAAAGCGCGATTTAATTATACTATTGATGACACTATCGAGGCTGGCATTTCCCTAACTGGCGCTGAAATCAAATCTATACGATATGGTCTGGTTACGATTGTAGATGGCTTTGTACAACGTCGTGGTGATAATCTATGGCTGGCGGGGGTAGAGATTCAAAAACTGCCCACTGCTGCGCGCATTGTAAATTTTGACGAACGTCGCAGCCGCCAATTATTACTGCACCGCAGTCAAATAAACAGACTTATTGGCAAGCTTCAAGAAAAAGGCGCAACAATTGTGCCATTAAAACTGTACTTCAATAATCGCGGAAAATTAAAGGTTTTACTGGGTGTTGGCTATGGTAAGAACAAAGTGGACAAACGCGAAACAATAAAACAACGTGAATGGGACAAAAACAAAGCCCGCATATTAAAGGGCAATTAAAAAAAGTCTGGCATAACCAGACTTTTTTTCATCACTATTTGACACGTTGCGCGTCATTATAGCGAATTATTGAATCCTGCTTTTGTTGCTCTTTTTTATATTTTTGCAATATTTCTTTTTCTATTTTTTGTCTTAAACGTTCTTCATGGCGCTGCTCTGATTTATAAGTTGCCACCCCCACCCCATAAGTCAAACCAAGCATTACAGCAACAACAGCTGTTATTTTTATACCATTACCATATTCCCGCCAAAAATCTTCAACCTTTGTCTCAAACGGTCTCATTTTTTTCTGTGCAGCAGCAAACAACTCATTCGCTTCGTCATATACAGGCGAACAATCCTTATAAAAACTTTTATTATTTATAATAACCCCTGGTTTCAAAATTCCATCAAATGGTTTTACAACCGCCCAAATCTTTACATCATCACCAATATGTATAGTATTATATTTACTTTCATAAATTTTATTATATTTATTATATTTACACAAATTCTTTCTTAAAAAAGCAATCCATTCCAATGCTTCTTTTTCCGAGCAATTCGACCAATCTTTTGGCACAATCATTATTTATCCTTTTGTTTTATTAGAACACAAAAAAAATAGCGCACAATCAATGAATTATCAAGTGCTTTTTCCCACAAAAACAACTTGACAATCACATAAAAAAGTGTATACTATAAAGCATAAGAAACAAAAAAACACAGACTTTTATCTGTGCTTTTTTATTACTCTTGCAAGAATCCACCCGATTGCATATTCCACAATCGTGCATATTCACCGCGTTTACGCAATAATTGGGTATGTATTCCCTGTTCTACCACGCGCCCCTGTTGCAGAACGACAATTTTATCCATATTACGCAGGGTTGATAATCTGTGCGCAATTGCCAATGTTGTCCGCCCCTGCGCCAATTCATCAAAAGACTTTTGAATACAAACCTCCGTCTCGCTGTCCAGTGCTGATGTGGCCTCGTCCAACACCAAAATCGGCGCATCTTTCAAGAATGCACGCGCAATCGCGATTCGTTGTCGCTGTCCACCCGACAGTTTAATCCCCCTGTCCCCAACCAAAGAATCATACTTCTTGTCTGTACCCATAATAAATTCATGCGCCATCGCCCGCTTTGCCGCCTGTTTTACATCTTGCAATGTCGCATTATTTCGACCGTACGCAATATTTTCACGCAATGTGCGATTAAACATTGTTGGCTCTTGCGGAATAAATGCGATATTTTCGCGCAAAGAATCCTGCGACACTTCACGAATATCCTGACCATCTATCAGGATTTGTCCCTGTGTCGGTTCATAGAAACGCATTAACAAATTTACCAACGTTGTCTTGCCTGCACCACTGGGACCAACCAACCCAACCCGTTCGCCAGATTTGATGACCAGATTAAAGTTGCGCAAGACCCACTTGCGTTTATATCTGAAAGACACATTACGAAACTCGATTTTACCATGCGACACAACCAAAGGCTGTGCATTTGGCGAATCTTGAACATCAATTGGCACAACCAGTTCTTCGTATGCCTTGGATGCCGCCCCTAAATTATCTGTAATCACAGGTATTTGATTTACAATCTGACCAATTGTTCCCATAACCGTAAAGAATACAGAGTTGGTAAACACTATTTCCGCAACAGTTATTTCCCCACGCACATACAAATACACGCATAAAAACAAAGTCAAACCATAACAAATATCCCAGACAATCATCGGAACACCCCAAAAGAAGCGCTGAACAAAGGATTTTCTTAAATGTTTTTCTATATTTTTATCACGCAACGGCTTCAAATATTCTTTTTCCTTACGCGCGCCAGCGAATAACTTTACAACCGAAAAGTTTGACAAACTATCAACATTTCGTCCTGACAATTCACTGGATGCTGCGCTAGCATCTTTGGTTACTCTTGTCATTGGTTTTATCATTGCCCAACTGTATCCAGCGCGCAATATAAACACCACAACAAAAATCAATGCCACATACTTATTAATTGACAGAATCAGCCCCATATTTATTGCGATAACTACAAACAATCCAAATATTCGCCAAAATTCAATCACAGATTCAAATCCGCGCGAAACATACATTATCTGCGCATGAATCTTACCCGCCATACGCCCTGTCCAGAACGACATAGACTGCCCATGGACATAGTCATTTAACACAACAGATATTCTGTTTTGAATTTTTGGCGACCAGTGTGCATATGCCCAATTACGCAAGAACATAAACGTATCTATCACTAATAACAAACCTGTTATCAAAATAATTGTTGGCATTGCATATTGCATAAAAGTCTGACCTGCGGGGACAGGATTTTCAAACAATGCAACAAACCAACGCTGGAAATTAGGGAACAAAACCCCATCCATCGCCACAATAAAGAACGATATCGCCCATGCCACCAACGAAAAAGTTGAACCGCTGACTGCATACTTAAAATAAAATTTCCACAAAGATTTGGGTAAAACCAAACCAGAATTATTTTTCTTTTCTACGGAATTTTTTTGATTTTTTCCGATGTTTTTACGTAACATAATTTATCCTTTTTATAAAAAACATTTAACTTTGTGCCCTACTCACATTTATTGTTTTTTCGGACAAACTAGCACAACAATCCCATCGAAAAATCCTTTTATTAAAAGTTTAATTAAATTCTTTACGCGACACAAATAACACAAATACACTATATTGTCAACAATTATTTCAAATAAAATGTAATTGTTGCAACGACACGAACCTTTTTATTTATCGCCTGACGTTCATTTGACGACCAAGAATCCGTTGGGTCGCGTGATTCGATACTGAACACGCCTTGATTTGCACTTTTAATTTTTCCCAGACGCGCATCAGCATCCTTGGCAAACTGTTGACCCGCAGCGGTGGCATTTTTTGTTGCCTGCTCTATCATAGAAATTTTAATATCATTCAACCCGTTAAAAATATAAATTGGGCCAGAATAATCTTCTGTAATCGTAATACCACGACGCACCAATTCACCCATCTGACGCGACACACTATCAACCAATTCTACATTATGTGATCGCACCATAACACCCGTATCAATTACATAGCGCCCATCATTTTGCTGATTTTTTAATTCTGCATCAGAATAACCCGCATATTTATCACGCACCTGTACACGCAAATTCTGTATATCAGTTGGCGCAAACCCTGCATCAATCAAAAACGACTGAATTTCATTTATATCCCTGTCAATTCGTTGCTGTAATGCAGCCAAATCCCCACCAACTGCATTTATTTTTATATTCCAAACCGCAGTATCGGCAACAACATCACGTTCTGCCAATCCCTTGACCGTCACAGTCCGCCCAGACATTGCGCGATAAATTCCATCACCAATAAAGAATCCGCCCAACGCGACACCAAACGCCAACACACACAACCATAATCCAGAAACCGACTTTAACTTATTTATAATCTGCATAAAAACTCTCCTTTGCTGAAAAAATACTATAAATCCACACGATAAGTCAAAACTATTTTTTATTAATTATTTCCTGAATGACCCAATTTGCCAGACACAATCCAAACACACCAGTCACTGTAATTACAGAACCTAAATTCTTGGCATGTCCCAGTACGGGTTGCGGCATTTCAGACGAAAAAACCACCGGAAAATCTGGCAATCCCTGACCGCGTATCAACCGCCTGATACGCGCCGCCAATGGACAAACCGCTGTTTGTGATATTTTGGCTATTTTTATTTTGGTCAAATCAATCTTTGATGCCGCCCCCATACTGCTAATAAAAGGTATGTTGCACCTGCTTGCCCACCTGTACAAAGCAATCTTTGATTCAACAGAATCAATTGCATCAATTATAAAATCAGGCTTTACCGGCAAATCAGTATTCTCATCAAAGAACAAATTAAATGCATCAACTTTTATATCTGGATTAATATCCAACAAGCGCTGACACGCCACTTCTACCTTTGAAAATCCAACTGTCGAAGACAATGCAAACAACTGACGATTTATATTTGATTCTTCAACAACATCAAAATCCACAATTATTATATGCCCAACACCAGAACGTGCCAAGGCCTCAATCGCAAAGGAACCAACCGCCCCACATCCAACAACCATAACCGTTGATTTTTCTAGTTTTTCTGTACCTATATCACCAAACAACAAACGCGTTCTGTGTAATCTATCCATTACCAAACATCCTTTTTGCATTATTTACAAAAACATCTTTTGAGATTTTACATTCATCTGCAACCCGATTAGTCCATTGTACAATATCAGCAACATTTTCAGAATCAGTTTCCAACAACAATCGATTTTGCGGGGTTTCAGCAATTCGCTTCATCGATTTCACAGGCGAATATGAAAAGTACACTTTTTCCATCCCCAGCCAATCAGAAATCACACCATTAAATCGATGAAATAATATAAAAGGAATATCTGCAAATTTTTGATTTTTCAAAATTACCTCTATTTTATCCCACACTCCAACACAATGAATATGCAGCCCACGTTTCAAGGCATTTGCGATTACAATTTGCCGCATAAAAACATCAATTTGTGCATCCATATTAGCATATTTATTATCCAACCCTATCTCACCAACGGTTAAATCTGGATATGCCAATAATTTATCTTGCAACAACACATCCCAATTATTCGGCAACCCATCTATATACCAAGGATGAATTCCAATTGCTGCATATATATTATTCGATTGCTGTGCATATTCTATAACAAAATCCCACTCTGATATTTTTGCAGAATTATTAACTGCGCCAACATTATCTGGAATAAATGTTGACGCGGTCAAGAAATGACAATGCGCATTAAAATAATCAAACATACCCAATATGATAAGTCAGAATATACCGATTGTCAAAGAACAAAAAATCCCGCTTTGCGGGATTATAAACTTATTTTGTAGCGTCTGCTGGCTGTGGCATTTCTGCTGGTGCCTCTGGCATTGGTGCCGGCTGAGGCATTTCTGGTTTTGGACCACGTTTATCAAAACCACGACGATGTTTTTTCGCCATTTTGAATTCTGCCTTATCAACACAACCATCGCCATTCTTATCCATCATTGCGACTTTTTCAGCCATCTTTGGGCATTTTACAACCAAGCAACCATTATCAAATTCTGGACGTGGCATAAAACCACCGCGCTTGTGGCAACAACACAATTTTGCCGTTGCAAATCCCAACGCAAAAATAATCAAGAACAATACTAATTTTTTCCAGAACTTACCCCTGTGGCAACCACAATGTGTGTGTTCTGCACAATGACCGCCACACGCACAGCCCTGATTACAACCACAAGAATATGTTTCTTCAATTGGTTTTACGACTTTCTTTACAGTTGCTTTTGTTGTTTTACGAACAGTTGTTTTTTTTGCTGGTGATTTTTTTGTATTTGCCATTTGTCCCTTCCTTTATTTGTTTAGACACTTATATTTTATTGAATTAAAAAAATATTGTAAAGAAAAAAGTTATCTTATATACTTCAAAATAGAATCAAAGGAGTATCAAATGTGGACAACAATTGCAATTATTGCTATTTTCATCATATATTTTATTGCACTTTACAATGGATTGATTGCACTAAAAAATCAATCGCGTGAGGCTTGGGCAACAGTTGACACCCAGTTAAAGCGCCGATACGATTTAATTCCAAACCTTGTAAAGACTGTTGCCGGTGCGGCAAAACACGAAAAAGAAACCCTTGATGCTGTAACAAATGCCCGCAATAACGCGATGGCCCAAAACGGCCCACTTAGTGCGGATGCGCAAAACAAACTAACCGAAACATTAAAAAGCCTGTTTGCGGTTGCGGAATCATACCCCGACCTAAAAGCCAACCAGAATTTCTTGGAATTACAGCGCGAATTATCGGACACAGAAACCAAGATTCAAGCAACCCGCCAATTCTATAACACCATTGTTATGCGTTTGAATACCCAGATTGAACAATTTCCGTCAAATATCGTTGCAAATCTGTTCAACATAACACCCGAAAAAATGTTTGAAATTGACGCAACCGAACGCGCAGTTCCACAGGTTAATTTTTAACACATTATATACAGAAAACACTTGATTTTTCAAACCAAAGACGGTAAAATCAGCCACGCTGAGTAATCAGAACTGATTAAACGACGGTGCGTTTGGTCCCGTCTGTGATAAGGATTCTGTTAAATACCCGGCACCAAGAAAAACCAAAAAACAAAAGGAAAAAACTATGGCAAGAGCGGGCGCAAAGCGCAGCACACGCAAGTTAAAAATCGGACGCAGTCTGGGTGTTAACTTGTGGGGTCAGGCAAAATCCCCATTTAACAAACGCAAATACAAACCTGGTCAGCATGGTCCAACATCACGTGGTGGCAGTTCATCTGACTATGCAAAACAGATGCGTGCGAAACAGACATTAAAAGGCTACTATGGTAATATTGGCGAAAAGAAATTCCGCGCATATTATCTGGAAGCGAACAATATGAAGGGCGACACCCCAGAAAACTTGATTGGTTTATTGGAACGTCGTTTGGATGCTGTTGTATATCGTGCAAAATTGGCACCAACAGTATTCTCTTCGCGTCAGTTAATCAGCCATGGGCATATCTATGTAAATGGTAAACGTGTAAAAATTGCTTCTTATCGCGTAAATCCAGGTGATGTTATCACTGTTGGCGAAAAAGCAAAACAGATGCCATTGGTCGTATTGGCACTGGAATCTGGCGAACGCAATTTTGCAGACTATGTTTCTGTTGACAGTGCAAACTTCACAGCGACATTTGTACGCGTACCTGCATTCGCAGACGTTCCATACCCAGTTCAGATGTTCCCAGAATTGGTTGTTGAATTCTATTCTCGTTAGTAATAGAAGAAAGCGAGAAAAACAAAAAAATCCCCATCTGGGGATTTTTTTACATTACATCAACGCGATTTTAATAAATTCTGTTGTCGCAGATAATCCATATTCTGCATTTTATGTGCACGATATTTATTCATTAATTTCAATTTATTATTTTTCACCAAATACCAAATTGGCAATTTTAAATCTGTAACACGCGACAAATCAGCATTTCCAAGTTCTAATTTTTTCGCGCCACTTAAATCAACACGACACGCAGGCAGTTTTGTCCCAACCAAATCGACCCCATTTATACGCTCAGGCATTTTAATATTTCTTGCCCCCAACAAATTCACCTGTCCCAAACTAAGGTTTTCGGTTATATTGGCAAAATCTAAATCATAATTTTGTGGCATTATGGTATTCCACATAACCAAATATCCAACATTTGCAAAATTAATTTTTCTAACATTCGATAAATTCGCACTAGACAGAACAACGGTATCCACATTATTAAATTCCAAATCACATTCATGCAGTTTTGCCCATCCCAGATTAACTTCTTTGGCATTTTTTGGAAATCTTACACTTTTTCTTTTCATACCACTAAAATCCACATGATACATATCTAGTCTGGATATACCACTAAAATCTAAATCGCATTTTGGTAATTTTGCATTATTCAAATTGATACTGTCTGTATTTTCAGAAAACCTCAAACTTTCTGCACCTCTCAAATCTATACCAAACAACCCCAGATTTTTTGCACCAGAAAAATCCAAATGCCCACGCAATTTAAACTTTGTTAAGTCAACCAGTGTTGATGATTTTGGTTTTACCCAAAACATTTCACCGTTTTCCACAGACAAAACTCTTTCATTATCTGCAATCAACGAAACAGTATTATCTTTATTTTTTATAATTCTTACCTTTTTATTTTGGAAAAAGTCAGCATCAAATAACACCTTGTCTTCACCAGACGTGTCTGTTATGCTTTTCTTACTGTTATCATAGACATAACCACGCCCCAGCATCAATTGATAATCCCTGTTCAAATCAACTATATTTCCGCCACAGATATAGAAATCATCCCCAAAATAAGTATTATTTATTTCAGAATTATATTTACAAACCTGTCCACTAATCAATACATAACCATCTGGCAACAAAACAGTTCTTGTAGAAAAATTAACATTAAAATAGTGCTTAAGTGCCTCTGCCAAACCAACAATTATATTATCAGGATTTGAATTATATGTATTATCACAATTATCAACTGCGTGATTATAGCGATTTTTTATACTAATAAACCCGCCTTTTTTCAAAATTTGAATTGACAATACCGATGTTCCATATTCATCTTCGCGTTTTGGATTTTTAAAGTCTTTTCTTTTTATCTTATCAACATCTTTACGAACTGCATTTATTATATAATAATTCAAATATCTGCTTGAATCACGAAAAGTACACAATTCTTCATCTGGGGCAAAATACTGTCTTATTGCATTTTGCTTTCCCAAAGTATCCGCAACATAGGCGTTATAGCCTGCCTTATCCAGCAAATCAAACGGGTTTTGTGGCTTACCGGTTTCTACTATTTTAATATTTTTCAACGAAGTCAGATATTGCAAAATTGGTTCTGCATCACGCCCTGCGTATCTTACGATTTTATCAATGTTTGGCACATCAAAAATTCCATTATCATAGTTACGAATTGCCCTAGCAAACCGTTCACCGTTTTGTTTTTTGATGATTTCATACATTGTCTTTGGCATATTACTTTTGCTTTACCTGCTGATTCGCAAACGGCGCATAATACCGCAAAGAATCCAACTGATATTGTTTTTTTGCCACTTCTAATTCCTGACGACGCAAATCATTTGATTTTGCGATTTCATTACCAATACTCATTGTTGCCACCGCAATAACAAATGTTAGTATAGTAATCGGCATCAAGCGACCATTTGACACCACTTTTACTTTAAAATTATCGGTCCAATCTTGATCTATTTTCACACGTTCTGTCATAAAACACCCTTTTTAATTAAAACCATTTCCAAGGCTGAAACACTTTTAAGAATCCCATTGCAGTACGCTTGTCTGCATATGTATGACCGCAACGTGGACAAACATTAAACGGTTTTATTATTGCCTTGGCTTTTGCGAATACCAAGTGCCACAAATACACCCCCAGTGCCCAAACTGCAATCACCAGTCCCCACATAACAAAACCAAAATATTTATCAACGGTATTTGTGATAACAGTTATTGTTGTAATATCAGACTTTGATAAATCATCATAAATCTTGGTTGCCACCCCCCACGAAGACGGCCGCCAAGGATAAACATGCTCAATTCCATAATTTGTCAGCAATGTTGTCCCCAAGCCCCCCGACTGTTTATCCAGTGCAGTTTTAATTGCCATATCCAGCGCACTATCTATTTCCGTCTGTGCAACACGTGTCAAATCTGCCTTAATTTTATCCAGTTTTGCATTAATTTGTTCTGCGGTATTATCCACAGTTTTGATTGCTTCATTTGTTTTTTCTATACCTTTATCAACCTGAGCGACCGCCTTGTCTATACCATCTGTTTTAACCCCAAACATTTTTGCCAACCCAGACACTTTTTTTACCCCTGTGGTTGTTTTTGAAGCCTCGGCTGTTTTTTCACGTGCAGAATCTGCCGCTTCTGACACTTTTTCTACATTTTTCTCGACCACCTTTACTGCATCAACCGCTTTGGCAATTGGCTTTTCCAGATTAACAGATTTTGCCACGCCATCTAACAAAGCCTCATATTGCCTAACAATACCCTGTTGCAAATCAAAGAACATCGACACAACGATTGACTTTTTAATTGGGCTGGAATAAGTATTTTTAACATACAGCGGCGCCCAAATTAATATCGCGAACCAAACCACTGTTATCAAAGTAATTGTCAATTTCACCCCACGAACCAGTGATTTTTTCTTAGCGACTGTTTTCACGCCACCCATATCAATAATTTCGACTTCCTTTTTTGCTTTAACCATTTATTTTCTCCCTTTGCCCCTATCGATTTCTTATTGCAGTTTTCGAAGACAAGAACTTTTCAATATCATCCTTATTTGCTTCTTTTAATTTTTTTAACGAATCTATACCATCTTGAAATTCCTGAATTTGCGAGATGGTTTGATAATAAACCTTTGCATCTGCGGCATTTTTAAAAGTCAAAATTTCCATTTCTGGGAACAGATTATATCGTGCATTATCCAGCTTGCGACAAACCAGCGCATAAATAAACCCCATACCATCTGCTTGCTTATACGCAACAGCCAAATAAACTTTTTCATCCATCGACAATATCAAATCTGGTTTTTTCACTTTATTATTCATCCTTATCACCCTTGGTATAGTTTTTTATAAATTGCGCCTTAAATTCTGCAAATCGTCCATGTTCAATGGCATCACGAATATCACGCATCAGGTCTTGATAGAACCACAAATTATGCTGTGTTAATAATGTTGCCCCCAGAATTTCATTACACTTAATCAAGTGATGAATATACGCGCGCGACCGTTGACAGGCAGGGCATCCGCACTTATCATCCAACGGTGCTGCATCATCACGAAAACGCGCATTACGCATATTCATTGTACCCGAACGGGTAAAAGCCTGTGCGGTACGACCTGCGCGTGTTGGCATAACACAGTCAAACATATCAACCCCACGTTCAACCGCCCCCAGTATATCCAGCGGCGTTCCCACCCCCATCAAATAGCGCGGTTTATCCACTGGTAATAATGGTGTGGTTGCAGAAATCATATCAAACATAACGTTTTGTGGCTCACCGACTGCCAATCCACCAATTGCATACCCGTCGAATCCAATTTCCACCAACGCACGCGCGGATTTTTCACGCAAATCTGGAAAGTCCGCCCCTTGGACAATACCGAATATTCCGTACCCATCGCGGTCAACAAATGCATCCTTGCTGCGTTTTGCCCAACGTGTAACCATATCAACATTTTTTTCAACACGTGCACGTTCTGCGGGCAACTTCAAGCACTCATCCAATACCATAGTAATATTAGAATCCAATTGATGCTGAATATGCACAGAATCCTCTGGGCGCAAAAAGTGCTTTTTACCACCATCAAAATGCGATGTAAATTGCACCCCTTCTTCACTCATTTTGGTCAGGGTCGATAAACTCATCACCTGAAAACCACCACTATCTGTCAGTATTGGCCCATCCCAGCCCCCAAATTTATGCAGCCCCCCCATCTGTTCAACCAGGTCGCCCCCTGGTCGCATCATCAAATGATAGGTATTCCCCAGAATTACCTGCGTACCAGTTGCTGCAACCTGATCCATTGTCAACGCCTTAACAGTTGCGGCTGTTCCCACCGCCATAAATGCAGGTGTCTGAAATGTTCCATGTGCCGTCTCAACTGCGCCGCGACGCGCATTACCATCTGTTGCAATTAAATTAAATTTCAAAGCCATCTTTTTGCCCACCTCATTTATTTATCTAAAATTCTCATCCCATACGGCTTTCAAATCTGCATCGTAATCCGCCCCTTGGGTCACGATTGACATTTGTCCATCAAAATACCCACGTGAATATTTATAAACATCCGCTGGTGTTATCTTTTCGAATAATCTAACCGCTTCATAATAATCATACAATTGGCCATACAATTTGTATTCCGAAATCAAAGTATCACGACGCGCGATTGATGATTCTAACCAATTCGCATCACCCAGTTTATCTATACGATTATATCTATCTAAATCCTCTGCGGTAATATCCAGATTATTATAAATATCGTATGCATTCTTGGCGATTAATGCCACAACTTTTTTTATATTTTCCGCACTTGTTTCTGTTTCAAAACCGCGCACTTGAAACGTTTCATTACCCAAGACAGTTAATCCCCCGCCATAAACCAGACCGTTTTCCTGACGCAAGACATTCAAAATCTTTTCATTCATAAAGCGTTCAAATCTTCTGCAGCATATTTTATTAAATTTATGTTCCAGCCTATTTGACCAAATGCCAGGGAACACTATTTTTAACTTAACATTATTCTTACCCGCCACAGAATTATGTGCAATTGTCGGTGTATATGTAATATCAGTATTTTGCGAAACATCATGTGTTGGCAAGAACGCAAACCCCCTTTCAATATTCTTTAAGACCTCTGACGGATTATCCAATCGACCAGACAGGCAAATTATACAATTTTTTGCAGAAAAACGTCGTCCCATAAATTCCAGCATTTGGTTACGTGTAAAAGACCTAATATTTTCTTCTGACCCAATTCCGCGGATTGAAAAGATCGTATAATTAAATAAATTTTTTGATATAAAATCAACAAATTGATTTCCTGGTTGATCCAATGCCCTGCGTCTTTCATCACAAATCACATTACGTTCAATTTCAATCTTTTTTTCATCAAACAAAGAATTTTGTAATGCATCTGCAAAAAAGTCGACCAACACATTTACATTTTCTGCCAATACACGACCATAAAAAGCAGTTTCTGCTTGTCCAGTTCCTGCATTACGCGTTGCGCCATTATAATCCATATAATCATCAATTGCTTTTTTATTTGGCAGTTTTTTCGTGCCCTTGCATAACATATGTTCACAAAAATGGGTCAAACCATATTCATTTGGTTTTTCATCACGCATACCTGTTTGGAAACAAACCTTAACCGAAACAGTTTCTATATCCATCGGGTCTAAAATTACAGTAATACCATTTGATAATTTATGCAAACTTGGATTATATTTCATAAACACCTCCACACTATACTAACGTAATTTTTGTGCATACTGCAACACACTAACTTTCCGAATTTCTTGTTGATATTCAGCTTGCATTTTTTTCAACAACTGTTGCATTTCAACAACGGCCCGTCCCAAAGAAAAAGTCAACGTTTCCAATTCTTGCTTATTTTCATTTGTTGCGTTCAACTTTTTTTCCAGTTCAGCAACCCGCTGTTGCAATTTTTCGTATTCTTTTTCCAGTTTTTTATATTCTTTATTATTACGCAAAGCCGCATTATTTTTTCTCAGGAATCTATCAATCATTCCGCGAATCATCCTTGATTCCAACAGCATTTTACCATACTTCAAGATTACTTTTTTACCGGCCTTTGTTTTAAAGAATCGCTTTACAACCTTTGGATTTGCCAAAACTCTCAACCAAGCAGCCACTTTTTCACTCCTTTTGTTTCCAAGGCATCATTTAATTTTTTTCAGCCTTCTTTTTTTTACGTCTCCTTTTTCCAAATCTTTTTTCCAAGCGCTTTCTGATTGCATCTGGCAACTTTTGCCATCTACTTCTTTTTCTTCTTGCGCTTTTCTTAGGGTCTTTTTTATACAACAAACAACAATCGCCATAACTAAAAAATCTATATTTTTCAGCGATTGCGTGTGCATAGGCCAATTTCATTTCGGTCAATCCAGAAAAAGCCGACACCAACATAAACAATGTTGACCTTGGCAGATGGAAATTCGTCAGCAACACATCTACGACTTTGAATTTATACCCTGGTGTAATGAATATGCGTGTAGAGCGCGAAAAAGGTGAAACGCGTTTATATTCTTGTGGATTCGTGTTGTATATTGCCGCACTTTCCAGCAATCGCAACGAAGTTGTTCCAACTGCGATAACTCGTTTTGCTTCATTTATAATTTTTGCCTGCGCTTCATTAATTTGTCCCCATTCACTGTGCATTTTATGTTCTGCTAGATTTTCTGTTCTAACTGGCATCCAAGTACCTGCCCCGACATGCAATGTAATTTTAACAATTTTCGCGCCCCGTTCTTCGATTTCCTGCATCAGTTCCTTGGTAAAGTGCAAACCTGCGGTTGGTGCCGCCATTGACCCCAAAGGCGCTGCATACACTGTCTGATAACGTTCACGATCTTCTATTTCTTCTTGTCGGTTCATATACGGTGGCAAAGGCAACTTTCCCACGCGATTCAAGACCTCAATAGTATTCTTTGCGATAAATTTTAGTTTAATACCGCTTTTTTTATTTTGCGCCATAACCCCAACGATTGTACCATCTTCCAGATACAGCAACCGTCCAGGTTTAAGTTTTTTAAAATTCTGACACAATCCCCACCAGCAATTATCACTAGTTGCTGTATGCAGAGTTATTTCATACTTACCATCTGCGACAAACCGCACAGGAATCACGCGCGAATTATTAAAGACCACCACATCCCCTGGTCGCAAACAATCCAAGAAATCACGAATATGTTTATCTTCTTGTGCCCTGCCCCGCACAACCAGCATACGTGATGCATCACGTTGTTCCAATGGTCGCGATGCGATTAATTCATTTGGTAATTCAAACTTAAAATCAGATGTTTTATACATATTATTTCACTTTTTCTTGTGCTGCCATATTACGCAATTTTTTTAATTCGTGGGCTTGTCTTATTTCCTTAATCAAACGATTATTTACAGACTTCAACCCATATTCGTTTATTCTAACATTTCTAGCTGTTAAATCTTCAGGAAACGCATTAAAAACCAAAGTATCACCAACATGAATATTTTTATCCGAAAAACATTCATTAATCCAACTGATATTAAGGCGAAAATCAACTAAACTATCACCATCTTTATCACAATAATACCAACATGGTTCACCTTTTGATATCACCCTTACAACTGCCTTATGCTCCGGCTCTGGCGGCATTTCACCACAAGATGGCATAACCATCATACCTGCAGTCAAGACATACGGAAACACACCCTTAAACATTTTCATTTTTATACCTCACTTTTTAAATTCCAAGCCTTGGTCAATATAGTTTTCTGCCTTTTCTTCCCAATCCGGTTCTACACGCACAAACAAGTGCAAACGTGCATTTACCCCCCACTGATCTTGGATATCGTGGCGTGCTGCGGTTCCGATTTTTTTCAGTTGCGCGCCACCACGTCCAACCACAATCTTTTTATGTCCATCATTACGCACAGCGATTTTCTGATATATATCCAGCACCCCATCATCGGCAACCTGTACCCGTTCAGTTACAACATTTATGTGATAAGGCAATTCCTGATGCACATATTTATAAATCTTTTCGCGTGTTAATTCCGACAGATACAATTCATCTGGCACATCTGGCGCATCAACGGTATCGAACAAGTACGGACTTTCTGGCATAACATCTGCCAACGCGGTCAACATTTTTTCGATTCCGTCATTTTTCAGCGCAGAAATCATAAATATATCGCACCAAGTTGCCATCTGGGACAATTCTGCGACCATTGGCAACAGTTCCAACTTTGGCACTGCATCAACTTTGTTCAACGCGACAAATATATTTGACCTATCTTTTATTTTTTCAACCAGCGCACGAATAGTTTCCGTTATACCCTTTTGCGCATCCAGCAACAACAAGACCGCATCTGCATCACTAACCGCATCCATTGCAGCCGCAACCATTGCCCTGTCCAGACGGCGCGACGGCTTGAACACCCCGGGTGTATCGACAAAAATCAGTTGTTTTGCCCCAACCATTTTAACCGCGCGCAGACGTGTTCGTGTTGTCTGCACTTTGTGAGAAACAATCGACACCTTGCGTCCCATAATTTGATTTAACAAAGTACTTTTACCTGCGTTTGTTGGTCCTATGATTGCAACAAATCCCGAATAAGTTTTTTCCATCATAGCGAAAATCATAGCATAACAAATTCAAAAGTGAATAAAAATCTTGCAAATTTCGATATATCTGTTAAAAAAGCACTGAAACACCCAAGGAGTTTTTTATCATGCAACTAACAGGTCCCGAAATTCTAAAGCGTATGTCTGACCAAAATCCAGATATTATCATTACACCATTTGACGAAAGATGTCTGGGGTCAAACAGTTACGATTTACATTTATCTGACACCCTGCGTGTGTACGCGCGCACAATACCATACGGAACGAAACCCGCGATTGAATATCGTGGCAACCCTGATTTGCACACTATGGCGGACTGGTATGAAAACCCTGTTTCATATAACATTTATAAAGACATAAATTCGCCTGCCGTCAGAAAAGACACCGCGTATCGCAACAATATGATATCACAAAACAATCGCCACCCATTCACACACGACATTCGTAATCCGCGCTATTTGATTGATCCGACAAATCCTGCGCATCACGAAACAATCGAAATCAAGATTCCAGAAACAGGATTAATTTTATCCCCGACAATTGGCTATTTGGGTTCAACGGTTGAATACACAGAAACGCGCAATTTGTTCCCGTACATTGACGGCAAATCCAGCATTGGTCGCAATTTCATATTAAATCATCACACTGCGGGTCGTGGGGATGATGGTTTTTGTGGCGAATGGACATTGGAAATACGCGTATTATATCCAACTGTTGTATATCCATACATGCGCATTGGCCAGATTTACTACGAAGAATTTACTGGTGAACGCAAACCATACGACCAGAATAAATCCAGCCATTATAATCGCCAGCGCGGTCCGACCCCTGCGGCACCAATACAAATTGACCGATTTCTGGCGAACAAGACACGATAAAAAATCCCCAGTTGGGGATTTTTTATTTTAGACTTGCACAAAAACAACAAGATATGTTATACTGCTATTTGAACCAGATGGGAATCTGGCTCGGGGCTGTAGCAAGCCTATGACTTTCGGTGCAAATATATGTGAACATATATTAAATGTGTCGTAATTCCAAAATTCGACAAGTGTTTTCCCGTATTTGCACTGTATCTTGATTAAATCCCTGACGAAACGTCGGGGGGCTGTCCGCCATAAAACAGGGGTAATCCGAAAGCGGGCAGAGTCATTAAAGTCATGATTTGCTAACTCCCCGACCGCTGATTTTCATCGCGGTTTTTTAACAAAAAATTTACAAATAACCAGGGTACAGGGGGGACCTAAAAATGCATAAAAAACTATTAACAACTTTCTTAATCTGTGCGCCAATGTCGGCGGTCGCAAATATCCCATCAACCGAATATGTCCAACAGCAAATCGCATCCCAAATCGCAACCGCCGTCGCAGACAAAGCAGACATCAGTGCGCTGGAAACCTTGTCGACAAAAATAGGTAATTTCCCAGATTATAGCTCTCGGGGATGGGGGGTTCTATATGGGTCGAAGATGAAGGAACCCGGATGGTCGAATGACTTCCTTGGAACAAAAACATGGGGTATGCCAACTAATATTGGTGCGGTTATTGAAGTGTTGTTGGGAAAAGATGATGTGTATGATGGTGTGTTGCAGACAGTATTTAGTGCTATATATACAAAAATTTCATCATTAACCGACAGAATTGTATCTGTGGAATCCAAGGCCAATACAAATGCATCGGCAATATCAACGCGTGTTGACACCGCCCAAACCGCCAATCAAACAATGGCGGGGACTTATACTGTATCTGGCACATTAAATTTAACAGGCATCGCATATGCCCCGACCGCCGAATTACCCCCACCACCCACCGATTCCGGCGATTCCAGCGATGATGAAGAACTTGGGGGCAGTGAACCTGAAACCGGAGGAACCAATCCCGTATAAAAATAAATAACTTTTTGACAAGCGAATAATTACAATGAAAAAAATATTATTAATTTTATTTGGTTTATTATTTGTATCTGGGGCATATTCTGCCCAGATTGCAAATGTTGAATATGTGCACAAAATGATTGAACAAACATGGGATATCACTGTGCCAT
>JAFXFG010000027.1 GCA_017520675.1 Alphaproteobacteria bacterium | reverse complement strand
ATTTCAAAGATACTGTCCGCAACCAACACCAGTGTTGAAGTCTTTGCAGACATCTGCACAAACGAAAAGAACAAATTAATCAACGAAACACAACACCAACAAGAAACAAATTTTTAAAAAATTTACAGGTTCAAATCCAAAGTGCACGCAACAAAATTAAAACCGCCAATTCTGGCGGTTTGAATTTTGGCACGCCCTACAGGATTGTCTGATTCCCATATTCGCCTTTGCTCTATGGGCCCCTTTCGCTACGTATGGTTCAAACTTCGCTTACACTCGTTTTCACCAACTGACGCCCCGAACCTTACAGGTTCAAATCCAAAGTGCACGCAACAAAATTAAAACCGCCAATTCTGGCGGTTTGAATTTTGGCACGCCCTACAGGATTCGAACCTGTGACCTGCAGATTAGAAATCTGATGCTCTATCCAGCTGAGCTAAGGGCGCATACCACAACATTTTATACTATTTTTTATAAATTTCAAGCCAGAAACATCAAAAACAAAAAACACTTTACATAAAACATACTTTTCTACTAAAATTATATACAGAACCGATAAAACATATGGTTCTGGGCTGTCGAAAGCCTTACACAACTGGTGCGAAAGCATCGATTTTCTTGATATTTCGGTGCTTTTACATCGAATGATATCAATTTCCCCGATTTTTCGTCGGGGGGCTGTGGGTATATACAATACGATTTATTTCGAAAACCCCACAGAATCATAGTTGTGTTGATTTTCGAACTCCCCGACCGTCATGTTTTTTTCAGACGGTTTTATTAATTTGTAGAGAGAGTATATTTATGAAAAAGCTTCTTTTTATTATATGCATAACCTGCGTTCCGCATTTTACATTTGCGAACACAGACTCTCTATCCGACAGAATGGAAGAACTTCAAGAAACAGGCATTGAAAACGCAGGCAACCCACAAATTTTAGCTGCATATAACAAACTCAAAGAAACGATAAACAAACGCGAAAATCTACAAACCGAATATTTATCCGCCCTATCTGACAACGCGGATGCAATGAAAGAAAACGAACAACGAATTGAAAATAAAATCCTTGGCGCCACTGGCATCGCCGCAATCGGCATTGGTGGTATGCAATTAGCATCTGGACTTAGCGAACAAAACGCCGACCAAGATGCTGAAACCGCTATGCGTGCGTATTTATCGACATTTTCATGCGACTACAACGACACACAGAATTTTACAGGTGGCGAAACAAACATAACACTTCCTGCGATAAACCTAATTGAATTGAAATCCGAATACCTTACATTGGCAACCAGTTTAAAAGAACGAAAAAACGCCCTTGAATTACCACTGGGCATTGAATCACAAGAAATTCTTGACAGTGCAACTGCTGGTCTTTATGACGACATATCAACCGGCAAATCCGACGGTGCATTCACATCATTATCTGCTGCACTAATGTTGCCATCAGGTACCGACGCAACCGAATGGGCTGCAGAAAAAGAAGCGGCATCAGAAAAAATTAAAACCGGTGCAATTGTTGCTGGCGTTGGCGCAGTGGCCAGCATCGCAGGAAATTTAATAATAAACAAAGACGCCCCAAAAGAAAGAAGCAATGAAATCACACGCGAATACGAAGATAACATCGCAAACATCGACCAGGAAATCAGCGAACAGCAATCAGAACTAGACAACCTGATTACCGAAAATGAAAATATAATTGACAATTACAACCAAGAATTACAACAACACATCGATTTTGTCGAAACCATAACAGAATCAGACTGCATTGAACAATTTCGCGAATATATTGACTATATCAATTCACTAAGTCCTATAACAAATTCGTATGCAGACACATCATCACTTGAAATCCCATACGACCTAGAAAACCAACGGGCTGCATACCAAGAATGTGTTGGCGAAGCCCAATTAAATCAACAAATACAAGAATGTGACAATAGGCCAAATTTTAAATGGGTTGAAGGTGATTGTGTCGAACAAACCACACCAAACGACAACAATACAGAAACCCAGACAACAACAGAAGAAGAAACAACAGAAGAGGAAACGACAACAAGCGCCCCCCAACAAGAACAAATCGACGTAGAATCACAAATTCCTGATTGTCCCACCACCGGCAACGGTTTAAGCACAATTAACGAAACCAGTGTACTTGGCGAACCTTGTACCTCAAGTCTTATAACCGACGGCCACATTGCGAAACGCAAAGACGACACCTGCACCTGCGTTGCAACGGGTTGTATTGACGGTTACGAAGTTGCTGGTGGCGCCTGCAAAAAAATCGATTCGTCTAAATTCTGTCCTGCCAACAATCCAGAATCGCCATATCTTAATGACAAAAATTACGAAGGTCAGATATGCGAAAATACGGACACACACATCCTGCGGGGTACAATTATCAAAATATCTGGTGGCGATAATAACGGCACATGCAAATGCGCCCCAGAAATTTGCGATAATGATTACACCGTTTCCAACGGAATCTGCACCGAAGATATTATTGAAACAACAGTGGCACAGCAAAACAGCGCCCCTAAAAAAGAATATAAATATTATGACTGTTGTAATCTACGCGCTGTTCCAACAAATAAAACAAACATATGCAAATGCGACGACACATTTAGCAAAAACAATGTAACCGCCAGTGAAGGAATCGGTCTTGCATATGAATTAGCGACAAAAAAATATCAAAACGAAATCATTTGCGACCAGAAAACACGAATCCTAGGCAAGCATACATATCTTCGTTGTACAAACAAAAACGACACCGAACAATACTATGAATTTCCATTTAAATCCCTGGACAATGGCAATAATGGTTTTACCAAAGCATTATGTAATATCTGGGAACTAAAAGCATCAAGTACACAAGGGTGCAAAGACGCAACATCAGAACAATGTACCGAAATATCAACTGCCATTAATCGCACATTTTATACAAACGGTGCCGCTGAATATGACACAAACACAAATTTTTGCAAAATCAAGCCACATCAAAATGCAACAAACAATAAAACAAAGTGGGACGCATTTGTGGGGCAAGTCATCACAAGCGACGAAATAAATATGCTTCCCAACATAGACCCATTATATTTTTACGACATATCAGTAAGCTCAAATTCTGATTTATACAATAACATCAATAACTATATGTTTAACACACTAAAATTACCGGTCTACGAATTTAAATGTGGAATGGGTTTTATAGACAATCAGCAATTTTTCTCTGGCACACGCGCCGAATACAATGAAATACAAAATAAAATACGTCAGTGCATCTCAGATTACACAGCATATGGCGCACAAATGTCCGCTGGTATTACAACCACTTGTAACAAGCAAAACCCAACTAACACCATATACACAGACATAATAACCTGTGAATACAACGGGCAACAAATAGATTTCCTGTTTAAAAAACTTGATACAAAATGGAACCGCAAAGCCTTGGGTGGCATGCAAGGTCTATTATGCCTAAGCAAGGGTGGGGATTTCTCTGGCAAAGATGTGTGCGCTCTACCAGACGAAGCGACATGCATACTATTAGACAATGAATTCAAACAAAAATATCCCGATTCACTTGGTTTAAAATGGGAAGACGGGGTATGCGTATTAAAAGATGCAAAACGTGCAAAAAACCTTGAAAAAACTGCCACCGTTGCCGGAATAGTTGCGGTTACATTAGTAACTGCAGGTACTGGCGGTCCCATTATGCTTACATTAACTATTGTGGAAAGCGCGGCACTTGTTACAGAAGCAGTTACAGAAACAAAGATATCAAAATGGGCAGATAGTTTTATCACTGATGCATACAAATGTTCCAATAGTCTTAAACACGAACAATCGGGTTGTGCTGATACAGTATTAAAAAAACATACTGCGCGCATAACAGCAGGCGAAAAAGCATTTTCACAAGGACAACAAAGTTCAATTAGTAAAAACATGGAAAAACTAATTGGTATGCTTGATACAAAAACTCTTGAAAAAATAATCCAAACCGCAGAAGAATCTAAAATCATAACGGAACAACTTGACGACAACGACCTTGAAGAGATTTTAAACAGCACATCAGATAGCGACAACACTATCACCAAAGACGAATGGTCAAAAATCATAAACAAATACTATAACAAGGGACTTTCAAACGACGAAAAAGCGTTAATTGTTACAAATAAAATAGCAACTGTTGCAACATTTGCAACACTATTTGCAGGCGGTATAATGGCTGGTATGCGCCAGGCCGTAAAAAAAGGCTGGATAACAATCTCAAAAGACACCGCCAGAAAATGGGCAAAACTAAGAATATTGTCCCCAAAAGATTATCGGGCTTATTGCAAAAAATTTAATATTGTAAATAAAACCGACGATGTTGTAAAAAACATCACAATGACATATCCCCAGGCAAAAAGACTTGATGAAATAGACAAAAGTTTAGCCAAGGTTGACGATGCACTTAGCAAACATCCAACCGCAGAATTAAGAAAACAAAAAACAAAACTCACCCAAGAACGAAACGAATTATTAAACAAAATTGGTACCAAAGACGATGCAGCATTGGCTGTGGCAAAAGCCGATGCATACAGGGCACATGATATTGACCTAGCACACCAGGAATATGATAATTTGTTAAAGAAACGCAATGAGTGGGACAACTATATGAAGAACCATAACGGCAACCCACCACAAAACGTTGGCAAGAAAGAAATCGAATCGCTCAACAACCAAATCGCACAAGCAGAAAAAAAGCTGACAGATTTAGGCGAAAGCGTTCAACCAGCAAAAAAACTAGAATTGCCAACGGTTGCCCCAAAAGCACAACCAACCGCGCCAGACTTTAACAAACTTGCCACGCAAGCAGACAGGAACTTTAACAGGCGTCTTAACGATTTTAAAAACGGCAAGCCACAAAACCTAACTAAAAAGAATCTAAACGATGACCAATGGAAACAACTAAGCGACCATCTGGAAGAAACCGAAGGTATTCGCATAGTCGAAACCAACAAAAACGGCACAACATTTATGAGTTTTGAAAAAGTCGATAATGCCGCCAGCATCACCAATAAATCCGATGACATCGTATCCCAAGTTGACAATGTTGCAAACAAAACAGACGATATTGTACCCCCCACCGCCAACCAGGTTGATGAAACCGTAACACCAAAGACGAACCAAAAACAATCATCAAAACCTGCTGACAACGCTGGTCGTACACCTGTTGGTAATCCAGTAAAACCAAAATCACAAAAAATAGAAGCAGCACGCCAACGTGGTGATTTGGGTTACCATGGTACTGATGCAGATATTGCTATGGACGATATGATACGTGCATCTGCCAATTCAAGCGGACGCCTGGGGGATGTAGGATATGGCATAGCAAAAGATTATGACGCTGCAGAAAGATATGCTGTAAAACGTCTGGTAGAAAGACAGAATCCTGGGAAAAGCATAAATTTTTATCGTGAAGGCAATGTTTTGGTTATTGAACCCAGCGAAACATTGAATCTGAGTAACAAGACTGGATATGTTTACACCACCGCCAAAGAATCATCAGTTAAATGGAGAACTCTAAGTAATGACTATGTGGGGGCTTTCCATGCTGCTCAAATGCCAAATTCCGTTGAAATACTGGACAAGATGGCTTTCAATCTTGATGATCTGGTACGCCAAGGAAAAGTAAAGATTATTGAACCAAACAAAATATAAAAACACTGACAAAAACCAGATACATTCAAAAATGTTTTTCATAGACACATACCATAAAACAAAATTATAGTCCCCCTACTCCACCAACCCCAGATTTTCTGGTGTCAGTTCCCCCAGCGCAGACAAAACCGCAAAAAAAGCCGATATTTGTGCATGCTTGGCGCGCGTATGCGCAACGCGTGAATTTAATAATTCCTGTTCTGCATTCAATACATCCAACACTGTCCGCCGACCGCGTGATTGCTCGTCCCGAATACCATCCAAGGCCATTTTATTTGCATCTACACTGGCCTGCGCCGCACTGATTGCGACCTGTTGTGCCTGATACATATTCCATGCCTGATGTAAATTTTCTGTGATTACGCGTCGCGCATTTATGATTTCTTGTTGTATTCCTGCGACATTTGCACGCACCTGTTCAACATTTGCAAAGGCATTTCCCTTGTCATATAAAGGCATTTTCAAATACACCCCTATTCTGCTATCGCGCACATCGTCTAAATAAGGAACATCATCTATCTTTTGAATTGCGCCACGCACATCAACAGACGGCAACATAGATTTATACGCAACTGTTATATTTTGTTTCACTGCTTCTTCCTGTGCCGCCAGTGCCATTAAAATTGGATGTTTATTCAACGCGTCTTCCTGTGCAGTATCGACATCAATTGGGAACAAGTGTTCCACAGGTTCTAAATCAACATCCTTGCAACTTTTGTTTTCCACACCAAAGATTCTTTGGTATGTTTCCAGCGCATTATCATATTTTGCGTTTGCATCTGCGACACTATACTTTGCCATTTCCAGTCTTGCAGCGGCCTGTGCGACATCTGTCTTGGTTAATCTACCAACGGCCTGAACATCAGACACATATTTATAATATTCCCCCAATACCCGCTGATTATTTTCATTAAGTTTTAAAACAGCCCTTGCATTAAGAACCTCTATATACGCATTTATCGCGTCTAAAAAGACTTTTTGTTGCACCGCATATAGGTTTGCATTTGCAGCCGCCAATTCGCTTTTAGCCCCCTTGATTTGCGCGAACACCGCGCCCCCTTGGAATAAGTTCTGTTGAAATTCGATTCCATACTGCACAGGCGAATAATCAAAAGTATATTCACCTATCTTGGTGCGTGCAGCCCCTGCGTTTCCACTAATCCCCAGATACGGTTGCAATCCCGTTGCGGCAGATTTTACCTTGGCACTGACAGAATCTATAACTGTTCGCTGTTGTTCGATTACTGGATTATTCTGATAAACAACCCCCAGTGCAGAATACAAATCTGCCCATCCTGAATTTATGTACATTACCACAAACAAACTGAACGCTATTTTTTTCATATTCTACCCCTTTAATTTTATAAAGTTGTCTTAAACCGTCGTAGTGCCACATACCATATCACAGCCCCAACCCCAATCATTACGACCGCATTTTTCCAGAAATACAACCAATCGGCCCCTTTTAGCATTATATTTCGAACCAGATATGAATAATGACTTAATGGATTTATATAACTTATCCAACGCAATACAAGGGGCATATTTTCCGTTGATATAATCGCACCCGATAACATCAATGCCAAGAAAGCAACAATAATTAACCCTAGCAAAGCCTGTTGCTGAGTATGCGCATATGTTGCCAACCAAACCCCGATTCCAGACGCAGGCACACAAAACACTAAAAATGACAGCAAGAACATAAATTGCGAACCAACAAATGGCACACGAAACGCAATCATTCCAACAACAACTATACTCAGCATCACAACAAAAGACACAACCACATATGGCAAGACCTTGCCCAAAACAATATCATACTTTGAAATTGGCGCGGATATCAGTGTCTCCATCGTTCCTGTTTCTTTTTCCTTGGCAATAGATACAGAAATCAAAATCAACAATGCCAAAAACACTAATATTGCAACCATTGACGGCACCATAAAAAATTTAGTATTCAACTGGGGGTTAAACAACACACGCACATCAAAATTTATCTGTGGCTTTGCTTTTTCCTGCTTATACTCCAATAAAACCTGCATAATAATTCCGCGCAAATAAGATTCTATACTATGTGCCTTTAAGATATTCATTGAATCAATCAGTATTTGTATTTCTGCATCACCCCGTACTAAATCTGTGGTCAAACCTGCCTGTGGTGCAATAATTGCGACATCTGCCACACCGCCCTGCACTGCATCAATGGGTGAACGATTTCCAACATTTGCCGGTACAAAGAAACCTGTTCCAATTGCACGATTATAAATTTGTTCCATAACCGTATCATTTGGCGCATTTTGCATAACCAATCGTAAGTTAGTCGCTTGAAACGTTATCGCCCCTGACAACAGAATCATCTGCACCACCGGCATTATCAAAATTGCCACCATCAGCACAGGACTACGCAGCATCGCAATTATTTCCTTCTTAAAGAAACCTTTTATCACATTCATTCCAGCGACCTTTTGAACTTAACGACACACATCAACAAAATCACAAGCGCCTGCAACGCCAAAATTGCATACAACCACCATATATCTATAAACAAACTACCTTTCAAGAACTGGTCGCGCGTTATATCCATATAAAATCTGGCTGGGAACACAGATGACACAAACCTGTATCCACTGCTCATATATTCTATTGGGAAAACAAACCCCGACAAAATTACTGTTGGCAACAACCCAATTATTGCAGCATATTGAATCGCGACTTCTTGCCTTTTTGTAGATACAGATATCAACAATCCGATTGCCAAATAACCCAAAATGAATAACCAAGTTCCTAAAAACAATTGCCAATAACTGCCGACGAACGGCACACCAAAAACAGTTCGTGCCACCAAGAAAACCAATACAAATCCAATAATACTCAGCACTGCATACGGCCCAACCTTACCAATGATTATATCCAATCGTGTTGCCGGTGTTGACAGCAGCATTTCCATAGACCCACGTTCCCATTCGCGACAAATTGTCAATGTAGTCAGCATTATTGCAACCAACGCGATAATAACTGCACTTAATCCTGGTACTGCGAACCACTTTGAATTTAATTCTGGATTAAATAAATACCTAATTTTATATTCTGGATTTTCTGCATAGGAATCCACTGGAATATCAAGTATTTTGAAATAAGAATTTTTATTTACAGCCATCAAATAATTCGCCACAGATGCCATCGAAGAACTTTCCGTACCATCAACAATAATTTGCACATTTGCCCCATCACCACGATAGAAATCCTTGGTAAATTCTGGCGGTATAATCAGTGCAGCCCTTGCGCGCCCTGCCACCAATTCATCAAACATTAAATTCGGATTTTGTATATCATAAGATCTAAAATAATTTGAACTATCAAATGCTTCGATTAATTTCCTAGATTCCATTGTTTGATTATTATCTGCGACTGCCAAATCAATTGATTTGATATTAAATTCGATTGAACTGCCCAAAATCAGCACAATCAGCAACGGCAACATCAGCGCCATAATTAGCGTAAACGGGTCACGCAAAATATGCTTTAATTCTTTGGAAAAGATTGCCCCACATCTGCGTGGTGAAAAAATCTTCATTTATTTTGTTCCTCGACCAACTTAATAAAAACATCTTCCAGTGATGGCTTAACTTGTGATATTTCCCAATCAGATTTCAAATCACGCAAATATTTTGCAACATACACACCATTTTTAAAGTGCAAATGATAACTTGCGCCGTATGGTTGCCACATATCCAGCAAATCCAAATTCGGCATTTTTGGATTCTTTTTACGCGGTCGTAATCTATACAAAGAATCACCAAATGTCTTTTGTTTTAATTTTTCTGGACTATCAATTTCAATCAAACGCCCATCACGCATCAGTGCGATACGTCCACAGTTTTCTGCTTCATCCATATAATGCGTTGTAACAAAAATTGTTTTACCTTCTTTTGCTAATTTTTTTATTAGTTCCCAGAAACTCAATCTAGCCCGCGGTGCGACACCTGCGGTTGGCTCGTCCAAGAATATAATTTTTGGATTATGCAACAATGCAACGCACAGTGCGATTTGTTGTTTTAATCCTGCTGGCAGATTTTTCACCACGACCCGCAAATTTCTGTCAAATCCGATAAATTCCAATAATTTTTTTCTTTGTTCCAGATATTGTTTTTTAGTCAGATTTCTTAATGCTGCTGCGAAATCAAAATTTTCCTTTACAGACAAATCATCATACAGGGTGAATCGTTGAGACATATAACCAACTTTTTTCTTAACCTCATTTTCGCGTCCTTGAAAAAATAAAACATCGTCAACGATAACCACCCCACTACTGGCAGGCAACAGACCACACAACACCCGAATTGTTGTTGTTTTTCCTGCGCCATTTGCCCCCAAGAATCCAAATATTTCACCACGCGACACATCAAAAGACACATCACGCACCGCATAAAAATCGCCAAATTTTACGGACATATTTTTAACAACAACGGCTTTCTTAGTCATCTACACTCCCCCTGCGACTTAAAAACAATTCATCAAAATTTCGACAATTGTATTGTTTTAATAAATCATCGGGGGCACCCACCGCCAACACCCGTCCATTTTCCATCAAGACAACCGAATTACACCTTTCTGCTTCGTCCATATACGCTGTCGACATTAAAATCATAATTCCTTTATTTTTTGCATCATGCAACAAGTTCCAAAATTCACGACGACTAATCGGGTCAACACCATTTGTTGGCTCGTCTAAAAACATAATTTGTGGCGACCGCAACAGCGCACATATCAACCCTAATTTTTTATACATCCCCCCCGACAATTTTCCCGCTGGTCTGTCTAAGAAATCGTTAAGTCGCGCCAACTGCACCAATTCGCGCTTTTTCTGTTCATATTCATCATTATTCAGACCATATAATTTTCTAAAAAAATCAAGATGTTCATCTACGGACAAATCCGCATACAGACTTTGACTTTGCGGCATATACGCAATATGTTCTTGAATTTCTTCAAACGGTATTTTGTTACCGTTTTTATTATAGAAAACCGTCCCCCGACTGGCATTCATCAGTCCCAGCATCACGCGAAACAATGTTGTTTTTCCTGCACCCGCAGGTCCAATAATCCCATACAACTTTCCAGATTCAAACCGCACAGAAACATCATCCAAGGCCAATATTTCCTTAAATCGTTTTGATACATTTTCGATATGAATTTCTATATTTTTTTTATTCATCTGGCAACAAACTACTTTCGATTGTCATACCTGCTTTTAGAATTAAATCCGGATTATCAAATTTAACCTTTACCCCATAAACCAAGCGCGTCCTTTCATCACGCGTCTGTACATTTTTTGGTGTAAATTCTGCGATTTCGTTAATTTTTATAATTTGACCTTGGAATTTCATATTATCCGCCTCTGGCAAGATACCAACAACCCCCTGTCCGACATTTAGCCTGTACAGCATTGAATAAGGCACATAAAAATAAGCCCATATATTATACGGATTTGCGATTGCCAACAAAGGCATCCCTGGTGCAACAACTTCGCCTGCTTCACGAAAAGCAGTTGTTATAATTCCATTTATTGGACTTTTAATATCGCACCAACCTAACTTCAAATCATTATCTTGTTTTGTACGCACCAAAGAATCATATTCTGCATTTGAAATATGCCCACGTTCCATCAGTTTAATAACCCTATCATAATCATTATCAATTTGCTTTGCTAATATCTTATATGCATCACACGACAACCGCATTAACGATTGCCCTGATTCTACTTCTGTCCCTTCGACCACCAAAACATCTGCAATATCTGACGGCACACGCGCAGAAACAATTACCTTGGTTGTTTCCAATGTTCCTGCGTATAAAAAAGGTTTTCTGTTTACAAAAAACAAGACTATTACAAGCACAGTAACAACTGCGCACACCAGAATTACCAAACTTATCCAAAATATTTTTTTATTTCCTAGTTTCATAACACATCAATTATGTCAAAAAAGAATCCACAATTCGTCAGGTATGAAATCCCAGAAAAAAAGGGACGCAACCGCGCCCCAATTTAAATACGAAAAACACAACTACATTGCCTCTGGCACACGCAATCCCATTAAATCAATCGCTGTATTTAATGTTTTTTGTGCCATATCAACAATATGCAAACGCATTTGTTTGATGTTTTCTGCAACATCATCACGCAAAATCGGGCAATTATGATAGAAAGTATTTATATCCTGTGCCAAATCATATGTATAGTTTGCCAACAAATCTGTTGCCCTGCGTGCAAACGCATTTTCCAAGACACGTCTAAAATCCAACAACCGCAATAATAAATTCCGTTCTTCTGGCTTTAATTGCAATTCAGACATTTTTGCAGCCAATCCCATATCGGCTGCCTTTTTAACAACTGCATTTAATCTGACCGCAGTGTACAGGATGTATGGCCCTGTGCGTCCTTCGAATTGTGTTACAGAATCTACATCAAACACATAGTCAGACTTAACATCGTGCATCAAGTCATTAAACTTTAATGCCGCCAATGCAATCATTTCAATTGTTTCATCTGGCAAATTTTTCCCAGATTCAACTGCACGTGCACGCACAGAATCACAAACCATATCCAACATTTCATCCATCTGTGGAACATTACCATCACGCGTCTTGAAGGGTTTACCATCTGCACCCGTTATTGTACCGAATCCAACGTGTTGCAGGCGCGCGGTGTCCAAGCCTGCTTTGTTCGCAGCACGAAACACCTGTGTAAAGTGCAATTTCTGACGATTATCTGTAAAATACACAATATCATCAGGCTTATCAGTTGTTGTTCGGTAGTATATCGCCGCCAAGTCCGCTGCTGCGTATGTCTGCGCCCCGGTACTGGACCGCCACAACACAGGTGGCATTGGCGCGGTATCAGAATCCAATTTCACAGGAATAATATCGGCACCATCATCACGCACCACCAAATTTTTTTCATCTAATATCTTCTGCACATTTGGCACATATTCTGCAACCAGTCTTTCGCCCTTGTTTTCATCAAAAGGCAAGATATTCAAACGTTTCAAAATCTTTGAAATTTGGTCCAAAGACATTGGCGCAAAAGTATTATAAATCTGATTATATTCTGGATTTCCACTTTGCAATTCCACTGTTACTTTCTGTGCGGTTTCCAGCCAACTTTTATCTTCCTTGGCGCGTGCAGTTGAAGCGGGGTACATTCTATTGATATCATCCGCATTCTGTGGCATACCATTTTCCAGAATCCACGCGACAATCAGTCCCATTGGGCGTCCCCAATCCCCCATATGATTATAAGACTTGGTTTTATGCCCCAAAAAGCGCGCAATACGATTAAAAGTATCCCCTACAACAGTTGTACGCAAATGCCCGATATGCAATTGCTTACCGATATTATAACTGCCATAATCCATATCAATCATCAGTTGTTTTTCAACCGATTTATACCCCTGACAAAATTTTTCAGGCGCAATCAAGAAAGCATCCTTCAAGAACAAATTAATGAACCCTGGACCTGCGATTTGTACATCTGCCACAAAGTCTAATTCCTTGATTTTTTCTGCAATTAATTGTGCGATATCACGTGGTGCTTTTTTCATTGGTCGTGCCAACAGCATTGCGACATTTGTTGAATAGTCGCCAAAATCACGAATTTTAGGCACCTCTAACGCGATATTATTTTCGACATCTGCGGTCAAGACATCCTTGACAGCATCAATTTCTTGAATTTTTGATTTAATATTATCTGACACAAATTTATATAGATTCATTTACAACGCCTTATTTTTTATACGAACACAATGATAAACTAAAACCAGCAAAATTCAACAATTTTTCACAAACGCGATTCAAAATTATCTGATACGACCACAGAAAAAATCATTAATCAAACTATCCTGATATGGATTTTGGATTAGCACCTCTTTGATATCCATTGGCACATCTGGCGATAAAATCAATTTTTTTACTTGATTTGGTACACGCCCATCTGCCAAGAATTGCTTCACACGCGGCTGCATTAAAAAAATATTTAAACTTAAATTTTGGTCTTTCATCATGATTTACTACCCAGTATTAAATATTAGCATATTTCAAAAAAAAGACATAATTTTTTTCATACTTATCACAATCAAATTAAGAACATAAAAAAACTGTCCATTTGGACAGTTTTTTTTTCAACATCAAGAATTATTTGACATTCTGTTGCTTCATCAGTTTTGAATTTTTTATCAACCCCTGCAGTTGCTTCTGCTTATCTGCCAGTTGTTTTGCTATTTCTTCTCGTTTTGTTTCAAAAGCAACTTTCTTGTTAGCAATATCATCACGCTTTTCGGTAATATTTTCCCTTTCTTGATCCAACAAGCAATCCTGTTTATATTCTTTTTCGGCTTCTGGCAATAACGCTTCTGCCTTTGCTTTCAATGCTTCAATATTTTTATTATTAAAAAGCTTTTCAGAATTATCCAGCGCATCAACAAATGACAATATTGCCTGTAATGCTTTCAGCTTTACACCAGCATGAGTATTCTTAGGAATATATACAGAATAATAATTACTTGGACTAACATCACGCGACATATAACTACACAATAAACAATCTTCCAAATAATACACCATATCAAAAATGTCATATGATTCATAACAAGAAACATCTTGATGTTTATAATAACGTTTATGATCCCCATCAGCATAATAATTTTCTGGTAAAGCTGGCATAACCACTGGATGTTTCAAGATATACTTTCCATTATAATTTTTAACTGTTGGCGAATATTCCGAATGATTTCCACTAAAATAGTAAAGTTTTTCATACAGTTTCAATGTATCCTTTGAAACCTTGTTATCATAGCAGTATTCTGCCTCAGAAATAAACTCTTCATTATCACAAACCAAATCTTCAAATTGTTCATATGTCAATCCTTCTATTTCCATAACAGTGTTACGTATACCCGATGTAACAACACCAATTACATCATCACGAACCTGTTGAAACAAATACACTAACTCGCGCATTTCAATCGGAATTGGTTCATCATAACAACCAATGAAATAACTTCCTTTTGAATAATCGCGTTTGATTGCGCTATGAATTGAATCTACTTTTTTATCATGCAACGCAAGTTTTTTATCCTGCAATGCAAGCGCATCCTCATACTTTACAATGCTGTCATTCAAGGCAGAATTTTCCTTGGACAAACGTTCCACTTCTTTTTCTGCAGCCGGAATCACAACAGTCTTCAGATTCTTCTTAAAATCACTTCTTTGTTTTAATTTGACACCTAACGCAGTACCTGCCCCCAACAATGTAAGCGCAGATAATACAAATACTGTTTTCTTTTTCATTTATAACTCCTTTTTTTGGTTATTTGTTTTTACACAAATATATATAATACTTTTTTTTATTTTGTCAAGCATTTAATCTGTTTTTTCTTATTTTTCATCAAAACGTACCATTTTCATACAAATATTGTAAAAAAATAAAAACGTCAAAATATGACGTTTTTTATATTTCGATATAAAAATATCACTCTCGTTCTGATGCAATTTGTCTGGTTAAATCCATAATATAATTATTATCAGCCAAAAGTTTTTCTGGGATACCACTCAGCGCGGCAAGTTTTAGTATATAATCTTTTGTTATAATTTTTCCAAGATCCATTCCTTTTGCCTTATACATTTGAACCGATTGTTTCAAAAGGGCTGCGACCTCGCTAAGTGGATACTGTGCAAACCCCTCAACAATATTTTGATTTACATCCTTACTTTCATCATATTTATAATTTTTCATATTTTTAAGCACATATTTTATATCCGAATTATCAAAATTCACCCCTGGAACATAAATACCAGAAAGTCTGGACAACACCTCTGCAGTATCAATTGATTTTACCGTTGCAAGTCTTTCTTGTTCCTTTTTCTCCCAAGAAGAATCCTTTTCAACGGACGACAGATTATTCAATGCATCTTTAAAAGCCCGCCACGCATCATCAAAATCCATTCCCAAATTAATTACAAAATGCGCACCATTTATGGTTGTTTCCACCGCATATCCATCTTCTTGTGCCATTATATACAACATATTTTTTATTGAATCCATCGTTGTAAGATCGCGTTCCCCCTTATGATTTTCGGACGGATTATAAGTAATTAATTTTTTTTCTTCATTTTTTTCATAATTTTTTCCCAACAGACAACGTCTATTGCGTTCTTCATCAGCTGTATATCGCATAATAAATCTCCTAAAATAACAAGCATCATTATACCACATGCACAAACAATAAACAAAAAACTTTATTTTTAAACCAAAATAACAGAACGCGATTTTACACAACGGTATTCGATATCCATATCTAATAATAAATTTGATATCTGGGGGTTTGTTCCAACGATTGCGTTGGGATATACACACCGCAATTCAAACATATGGCAACGCGAATTTGATAAATTCAGCGCCGAATTTACCATGCGACAGCGGTTTTAAAAGATTTTTGTTGTAAAACAATACACCCTAGGGTGTAAAGTACCGATTATTTACTGTACAAATTCCACAGATATTCAAACTGGTTGGAAAATTCTTTGTTTGTCTGGTCGAATAACATACAATTTTCTGCGTTATATTTAGAAGCGTTGACTGTCCAATTATACGAACCGGACACAATGCGCACATCATCAAAAATCGCAAACTTATTATGCTGTAATTTGTGTTTTTTATTGGTTAAGACTGGTATCCCTGCTTTTTTAAAGTCGTCAATCAGTGATTTCTTACCTTTTGCTTGTGCCCGGTCTGTTATTATTCGTATGCTTTTACCGTTTTTATGTGCTGCGATTATCGACGAACCAATTGACGGATGTGTGATTGAATAAACCGCAATGTCTATCTTAGTCGCATTGTTAATTTCCCGAATAATCAATTTTTCACAATCTGCCCCGGGTGTAAAGTATGTTTGTATCGATTGATTGTCTTTGATTGCTTCTTTGCCGGGGTTATACACACAACCACCAACTAAGGTGGCACCAACTGTCAGCCCAAATAAAAATATCAGCAGTCGTTTAACCATTTTCCCCAACAAAAAAGACCACTAATACATAAGTGGCCGGGAGTTCAACAATCCAAACAACTGGACTCGCATTCTTACGATATGCGACATCCCGGCCCAATGAAATGACCGGGACACTTAATATGCTGCACCAACACAGTACAACAGTTGTTTTAGGGTGTTGAATCCCTTTATTTTATGTCCGAATACCAGTCTCGCCGATATTCACTTGGGATTATACACCAAAATCAATAAAAATCAACATTTTTGAAACAAGCCCACAGACGACCCAGAATTGCTTCTGGCGGAAAAGGTTTATAGTTTATTACTTTTTCTGTTTTCGTTGTTCTGGGGTT
>JAFXFG010000026.1 GCA_017520675.1 Alphaproteobacteria bacterium | reverse complement strand
TAAGCAAAGGTGCTGTAGAACATACGCTCTGCTGGTGCACCAGATATACCCGCAAATAATCCATCGGGGATTGATGTCAAACCACTGCAATCATAAAAGGTGCTGTCGAACATATAACTTGCTGGTGCGCCAGAGATGCCAGCGAATAGGTCAGATGGGATTGAACCTTTCATATTATATGCATTATAAAATGTCTGATAAAATCTTGGTTGGTTATTTGTATCACTGCTGAGTGTTCCAAATATTGCACCCAGTGAGCCATCAATTGACGCGATTTTTGAAGTTCTTAAATAAAAACTTATCGCAGCGGTGGATGTACTGGTATTATATGCCGTTGCCTGACCGCCAATGCCGATTGTGTACGCGCCAGCGGTGGCGTACTTATGCGCATATGTTCTATCTGTTGTGTCTGGTTTTGTAACCCATTCGGTTTTGCCATCACCCCAATCTATATAGAATTCACCAGCGGCACTGATTTGCATAGCGAATACATCGGTATCAGATGTTGTGGTCAGGTAAAAATCATATACTGCGTCACTTGGTGCAGATGGATATTCATTTATACCCAATCCACCCCATGCGACCGGTATAGACTCATAATCGCTAAGTCCGCTGGATTCAGCGTACATTCCGCCAACCTGTTCTTCTGTGGCGTCGGGCCAAATTTCATATAGATACAGTCCATCAATACGCGCAGATGGTCCAGTTAAAGAATAACAATAAGAAAAAGTACCCTGAAACATACCATCAACTAAATCACCATGTATTCCTTTAAATAAATTATCAGGAATTTTTTTCACACCTGGGGTCGAATCAAACATGTAGAAAAAACTTGGTTGACTGCCGTCCGCCAATGTCCCAAATATCGCCCCCAGCGAACCATCAATATTGGTAATTGCTTCTCTCAATTCGGACATAGGGCTAGGCTGCTCCCAGAAATCAAGCACTGATGTATATGTATCATCGGAATAATCTGTTGCCCGACCACCAATACCAACCCTGAAAACACCCGTTGCTGTGCCATAATCATGAGAATAAGTTACTGGGTTCGTATCTGCTTTTTTTATTGTTTCGGTTGTACCATCGCCCCAATCAATATAGAATGTCCCCGCTGCAGAAATATCAAAACCAAATTCTGTTACAGTGGCAGTACCCAGTTGATTATCGCCATATTGACTTAAATCAATATCCATAAAAAATTTATATTCAATTTTATTTTGTTTTACCAATGTATCCACTGCTTGAATTGTGGCGACTGTGTCGGCGACCTGGGTCGTCGCAAATTCGGTGTTGCCATAGTCGGTGGTCTTTTCACCGTTCAAGATTTCATTTGCGACATCCACAGCCGTCAGCAGGTATTTCATATTGGCAACCGCCATTATATTATTTGTCTTAATCGGTACACTGATATCCCATTTCTGCGCAATTAATTTATGTACATAGTCCACATTTACAACCTGCGCCGCGTGTGCACATATCGCCACAAAACATCCAATCAAAGCAAATAATATTTTTCGCATACCTGTTCCCCTAATTATTCCGCCGCTGGCAGGGTTGGTGTTGGTGCGTTAAGCGTACCAGTTACAGTATAAGTTCCCGCCATTGTTTGATTCGCGGATGCCGATGTATCAACCTTAGATGATACCGCGGTTGCGATTTGTGATGCGATTTGTTGTTGGACATATTCGGTTGATGGAATGTTCGCCATTGCCGACATTGGCGTGCAGATTAAGAAAGTTATTAAAAGTTTTTTATGCATTTTTTAGGTCCCCCCTGTACCTTGGTTATTTGTTAAAAAACCGCGATGGAAATCAGCGGTCGGGGAGTTCGAAAATCACCTAAAAGTTTGATTCCGCCAGCCTTCGGGAAACCCTGTTGTATACACTGACGGCCCCCCGACCTGTGTGGCTGGTGGGGATACAATAAAAGACGCTTCCGCGCCCTTCGTTTTGCGGATTCAGCACCACTTCTGATGCTGCTTTTAGGTAAGGCTTTCGACAGCCCGAGTCCAATTCCCATTGGATTCTGATTTTATTATAATGCCTTTGCTGGGTTTTTGCAATTATATTTTCGTATTAATAGAAAAAATTCTTCGCAACAGACAGAAATATCACGCAATCTGCGGGTTGATACACACTATCTGCTAAGCAGTTCTTGCGCAAGTTTCTGTATTGCCTTTACCGGCCCAGCACGATACCAGTCGCCCTTTATGCTGGTTGCCAAATCTGCGAATTCTTGCAAAATCTTTTTGTTGTTTGCGTTTTCTTGGTTTGCCTGTGCCAATTGTGATTGGATTTTTTTTAGTTGCGTTTCTTGTTCTGTGATAAGCGCCTCTAATTCTGATATTCTTGCCGTAAATTCCTTGTTTTCCCGTTGCAGTCGCGATAATGTAATATCTTGCTGGGCGGGGGATGTCATAGTGGGTGCGGTTGCCAAATCTGCGAATTTTTGCAAAATCTTTTTGTTGTTTGCGTTTTCTTGATTTGCCTGTGCCAATTGTGATTTGATTTTTTTTAGTTGCGTTTCTTGTTCTGTGGTAAGCGCCTCTAATTCTGATATTCTTGCCATAAATTCCTTGTTTTCCCGTTGCAGTCGCGATAATGTAATATCTTGCTGGGCGGGGGCTGTCATAGTGGGTGCGGGTGCTGTTGCAGTTGCCGGAACTGTCTTGGCAGTTTTTTGTTCCTTGGCGCGTTCTTGAATACTTTTTAATTTGAATTTTTCTGTGGCCGCTTTTATTTTTTCTTCTTGGACGGCGGTCGGATAAAAAATATTGTTATAGGTGGTTTCGGTGGCCTCTAATATAATACGAATGTATGTGTCTATTCTTTTTTTTGTTCGGGGTATCTTTTTCAAGTTCTGTGCCAATTAATTCTGTGATTTTTCTGTCCAGCGAAAGTAATGCAACCTCGCGCTCGGGGTCGCCCCTGTCCAAAATATTGTGCAGGCAACGGAAATCCACTAATTCTGCGTTTGGACTTTGTGTGGCAAGTGTCGCCGCCCTTTTCCTTAGTTTTATTGCCAAAGGATGCCTTGACCGCCATGTTTGTGTCATTGTGCGCAATACAGTTATTTTTATACTTTCATCTTGTATCGTATCGATTTTATCAAGCAGTTTATTCGCGGTGTCAATATCAATGAATGCGCTGTTAATAAAGTTAAAATCTTCTTGGAATTTTTTCGCAGATGGCGATTTATCAGATTGCGCAGCCAGTAATTGACGCAACATCTTGATGCGCGATATGTATTTTTTGTCGTTCTTGAAAATATCAATTGTCTTGTATATCGAACTTATGGTTTCTGCACCCAATTCACCAGTACCACTTTTGAGATTCTGGTCATCATAGATTTCTTTTAAGGTCGGAACAAAATACAAATATTGTGTTGCAAAATCATTAGCCAATGAAATGTTTTTTGCCAATTCTTCAAATGTCATATATGTTTTTTCTGTTGGTTGCATACCAAGTCCTTTTTACACAATCTTATTTGATATATAGCATTATAAAGGCATTTTGCAATAAAAAAAACCAGCAATGCTGGTGTTTTTTCTTTGGTGGGTTAGGTAGGACTTGAACCCACGACCAAAGCGTTATGAGCGCTCCGCTCTAACCACTGAGCTACTAACCCACGTGCCCTATTATATATATTTTTTTTCGTTGTGCAAGTAGATTTTATAAAAAAAAATGCCCGCAAAATAATTTGCAGGCATTTTATTTGACTTTTTTCCTTATTTTTGCTTTTGACGGGCAAAACTGTAATCCATCAATAAATGATTTGGATTGTATGTGCCATTCATAATTGCCAATGTATCTTCGACAATTACTAATTCTTCATTAGTCGCAATCATAAAGATTTTTACCTTGCTGTCGTCTGTGCTGATAACGGCGCGTTCAACACCATTGCGCGCCATGGCGGCTGCGTTTTTCGTCTTGTCCAATTTGATTCCCAAATTTTCCAAGCCTTCGCAGAACTTTTCACGCAACACTGTGTCGTTTTCACCAACACCCGCAGTAAATACAATTGCATCAACACGACCAAGTTCAGCCATAAATGCACCAATGTATTTCTTGACATTGTGTACTTCGACATCAAATGCCAAACGACATTTATCGTTCTTGTCCAAGTTTTCCGCAACATCACGACGATCCGAGAAACATTCTGTAATACCAATAATACCAGAATCTTTGTTCAAGTGTTTTTGCATTTGTTCTGCGGTTATACCCTTGCGCTGCATAACATATGTAACCGCACCCGCATCAAAGTCGCCACAACGTGTGCCCATTGTCAAACCCGCAACAGGGGTCATACCCAATGATGTGTCAACAGATTTACCGTTTCTGATTGCTGTTGCAGATGCACCAGAACCAATGTGCAATGTTATCAAATTACATTCACTGGCAGGCTTGCCCAACATAGTTGCTGCAACCTTGGATACATATAAATGACTGGTCCCATGATAGCCATAACGACGAACACCCAGTTCTTTGTACCATGATTCTGGAATCGCATAGCGATAGGCAAAGTCTGGCATTGTTTGATGGAACGCAGTGTCAAATACAGTAACCTGCTTTGCATTTGGCAATAATTGCTTTGCGGCAACAATACCAACCAATGCCGCAGGATTGTGTAATGGTGCAATCAATGATAAATCTTCAATCGTCTTGATAACTTCATCATCAATCTCGACCGATGATTTGAATTTTTCACCGCCCAATACAACACGATGACCAACACCCTTAATCTCGTTCATATCGATTGAAGCTTCGCGCAACATAAACATAACGACATTTAAAGCCTCGTTATGATTCTTCATAGATGTTTCTTTGCGTTGCTTGGTACCGTCTGGGTATTTCTGGGTTATGAATGAATCCGGTAAACCAATCTTTTCAACATTACCACCAACAACCGCAGACTTTGATTCAGCGTCATAAACCTGATATTTCAGGGATGATGAACCACAATTTATTGCAAGAATGTACATTTATTATCCTTTTTTTTTCTTCTTCGGGCGCAAGCATAGCAAAGGAAAAAATGATTTTCAACATTAATTATTTCGCTTTTTTTACTTTATTACCGCACTTTTAATCAGGGTCAGGTCTTCTTTGATGTCATCTATCTTTATTTGAATTTGACCAATGCCTGTTTCCAGTAGTGTCGTACGATTTTCTAGTGATGTTATACGACTATCCAGACGTGATACAGAATCAATAGACATATCTTGCCGCGCAGCCCAATATATCAGACCGCCAATAAATGCAATCAAAAACCAACTGTTTCTTAGAAATTCAAGTATTGTCATTGTGTTGCCCCCTGCCCCGCTGGACCAATGTTTCAATGTATCGTACAAGTGAACGTTGCGCTTCTAGCCAGCGGAGTTCAAAATCACTGCAATTTACCCCTAAGACCCTGTCAATCGTTATTTGACGCAAGTGCTGTAACACAGCCATGCCAGATGGACTGGAAAAACAACGTGTGTAATTTTTTTCTATATCCGTCATAGTTGTCCCCCAAGCGCCGTTTCAATCGATGCAACCCGCGCAATCGGCGCAATATACTTTAATTCTGCATCACTGTTTAATTTTATTTTTGGTATCAGACCACGATTGGATAGAATTTGTAATCCCCTGTCGCATAAAGGTCTGATGAATTCGTGCAACAGACGGCCATATGTCGCACCAAGTATGCGCATCATATCTGCATTTCGTGCCAAGATTTCAGTTGCGGTCATTTCTTTTTCACTTAACAGACCCAATCTGTCCGCCAACAGCGCATGGCGAATGCGTTCGCGCAAGTCCTTTAATACCAGTTGCGAAACATCAAAGTTCGCACCACTGGATAATGGCGTTAAGCCAGATGAACCAACGGCCTTGGGGATAATCGCACCAGGTGTTAAATTTATGTTCCCCAGATTTATTACACCATCATCATCAGCCTGCCAGATGCCACTGACCGCAATCGTTGCGTTCTTTAATACCAGTTCAACGACTTTGTTTGCTGTCTTTATATCTGGTAAAGCACGCAAAACAGGACTGCGTCCGTATAATTCACCACTGGAAACAGACCAACGAAAGATTATATATGGATTAGTTTCAAATGTGCCACGCGATACAATGTTGTTTTCAATATCACCACCAACATCCAACCAGGCTGTAAATTCAGTTCCAACCAATGATTGAACTAATTTCAGGCGGGTTTCTGGATTCTGGACAATCGTGTCGCGCAAGTTGGCAGGTGGTGTCCATTCTGGATATTTACTGATGACATCGCGCGCAGACATCGATGTTGTGTGAAATACTGCGTTCGGTAAAATCGCAATATCAGATACAGGTATCGCAGAAAATGTAAATGCAGACGATGCACCAATCGGTGATTGCGCCATAAATAAACATGCAGTGCCGTAAATAACCAAATCTAAATAGCACTGATGTATAGTTGTGTAAAAATTTGAATCGTTTAAGTGCGACCGCAAAATTTCAGTGGCAATCTGTGCATCCGGAGATTGTGTGCTTTCGGCGACTAGTTCAAGCCACAGGGATTCTGGTGGGGTCAGCAGTGTATATATAGATGCTGCCAAATTATCAACAGCGTCTGATGCAGTTGAATCAAATAATGTCGCCATATCTTCATCAGATGATGGGATTGTGTACCTGCGCGCATCATTCCACCGATTTAACCATACAGAACGCGCATTCAACGCACTGGTATATAGTTGCTGTAAATTTTGTTGCATTTAAGACTCCTTTGGTTTTTCTTAGTTTGTTGTTTATATTTTAAAATCTGTGTTTGCTGAAAATGTTTGAATACGTCCCCCAAGTGGACGAACAGGACTGGGGGTTGATAAAATAGAACCCGCAACCGCATCCAGACCATCATCGTGATAACCACCCTGACCCATTGGCGACCACCCCAGCATTTCCAGCATTAATGCTGTGTTCTGGACACGAAGATGTGCGTGTAATCGACCGGTGGATAAAACAGGCTCTATGGCTGATAGAATTCTGTCTGATTTAGATTTACTGTTTTGAATTTTTGTTATGTATATGCCAATGTTGCGATGTCTTGCACAGTCATATAATATCTCGGGCAGGCCACCACCAATACCATTTGTTTCAATGGTTATACGATTTATTTTTCGTAAAATCATAAAATCCAAAACTTGTTCGCATTGATTTGATAATGGAAATTCTTCGGATTCAGAAACACTTAGATATAAAATGTCATGAATAAACAACTGATGTGCCCTGTCATCACGATATAGCAATACACACGCACTGCTGTCCCGATTGCGACGACCAGTTGATGGATCCCAATATAAGCAATAGCCTGTTATCAAGTTGCCGTTTAACTTTGCGGTGTGAATGTCAAATTCACAATCGTAAAACTGTAATGCGCCTGGGTCAAGACGCACCCTGTCGGGCGAAATAAATTCTAGCATCATTTGTGATGAAAAATGGCGCGCACCAACAGTCTGGCGCAATTCATTAATCTTTTGAACACCAAATAATTCAGGCCACGCCGGTTCGCCCGCAGAATTAACTATCGGTATTTTCAGCAACTTATAGCCATGTAAAAAAGAAATTGAAAATGCATTTTTTTCATATAACATTGGCATAGAAGTAAAGGAATTTGACATGGATTTTACCCCTAAGACATTACCGACAAACCTGGAAGCAGAAATGGCTGTTCTGGCCGCGGTGTTAATGGATAATCGCGCACTGGAACGCGTTGGCGAATTCCTGAACGCAAAACATTTTTATCACCCCGCACATCAAGAAATCTTTAAGTTGGCAGAAAAACAATTTGCCGCAGGTATCCCATTTGATGTGATAACCGCAAAAAACTATCTTGATCAACAAGGTGTGCTGGAAACCGTTGGCGGGGTCGATTATTTAAGTAAATTGGCCAGCGCAGGCGCAACCGTCGTTAATGTTGAACAATACGGACGCATTGTGTATGAACACGCATTGCGACGCGACTTAATCGCACTGGGGCAAGATATTACAGACAAGGCATTTGTCGAAGATATCGATACACCTGTGGCAAGACAAATCGAAATCGCAGAACAAAAATTGTTCGATATGGCAACCTCTGGTTCGTCTGAACGCGAAATTACTTCGATTTCAACTGCTTTACAATCCGCGTTGGCCGAAGCAGAAATCGCATACAAGGCAGACGGTCAATTGTCTGGTCTGACAACAGGACTGAATGTATTGGATAAATCTATTAGCGGGTTGCACCATTCGGATCTGATTATCATCGCAGGACGACCAGCAATGGGTAAAACAACACTGGCAATGAATATTGCGTTTAATGCCGCAAATGCCATTGCATATGGACGCGCAAATAAAAACTACAAGGGCGCAGTGGTGTTTTTTAGTTTGGAAATGTCTGCATCACAGTTGGCGGCACGTGTGCTGTCATCACAATCAAAAATACCCGCAACCGCAATGCGCGAAGGAACCCTTACAGACGAGGACTTTTTGAAGATGTCCCAATATTCATCCGCAATCGGTAAGGTGCCTTTGTTTATTGATGATACCCCAGGTATGTCTGTGCCAATGATGCGAACACGCGCAAGGCGCTTAGCACGAAAACATGGTGGTATCGCACTGATTGTTATCGACTATCTGCAATTGATGACTTCACCAGGCGGTAAGCACAGCGATAATCGCGTGCAAGAAATCTCTGAAATTACACGTGGTCTGAAAATGCTGGCCAAGGAACTGGATGTGCCACTTATCGCACTGTCCCAGTTGTCCCGTAGTGTAGAATCACGCGATGACAAACGACCAATGTTGTCCGACCTGCGTGAATCTGGGTCAATCGAACAGGACGCGGACATCGTTATGTTCACATATCGTGAAGAATACTATCTGCAAAATCGCGACCCGTCTGAAAGACTGTCAAATACGACAAATAATGCAATGGTTGAATCTTGGCAAAAACGGTATGAACGCGCACGCGGCAAGGCAGATATTATTATCGGGAAAAACCGACATGGACGACCAGAAACTGTTCGTACCGCGTTCTTTGGTGATTATAGTTTGTTTGATAACCTGCCAGAATTTGAATCCCCAGATGATAACGAATTCGCACAGCCTGCACCAACTATTTCCGCAACGCAATTAAATAATATAGACGACGCAATGCCGACCGCAATCGATGCAGATGCAATCCCCGATGATTTGCCGTTGTAATTAATTATTTTACTTGCACTGGTTTTTATTTTTGACTATTATTTTGTCAAGTAAGTATTTTAGTCAGGAGTTTCGCCATGGCACAAGAAGAAATCATTTTTCCTAATAATATCCGCAATATTCGCTTAGCGGCCGGTATGAAAATGACAGAACTGGCACGTAAAACGGGATTGTCTTTGTCGGCTGTATCCAAAATCGAAAAGGGGGTACGCAGACTGAACCAAAAACAATTGCTGAATATCTGTAATATCTTGGGGTGCAAGTTGTCAGATATCTTTATCAAAGAATCTGATGAGGTCGCAGACCAATGGCAAAACGAAATTAAACGCAGATTGAACGATAACGAAAATAGCGGATTGAAAATCTTTGGCAGTGGATTGCGTAAAATCCGCCAACAAACCGGAAAAACAATCGCACAGGCCGCAAAAGATGCGGGTATGACTTTGTCTGTGTACCATAAAATCGAAGTCGGTCAACGCGAAATCTATAAAAATGAAATCGAACCATTGGCAAAATCCTTTGCGTTAAATGTCGAAGATATGTTCGATAAAATTGCAGACTTGTATAAATCTGGCGAATTGGCAAAGCATATCAACAAAGTAAAAGAACGCGTTAAGTCTGTCTTGGTGCCTGGAAACCCAATGTCGGGTATCGATATGCACAGCAATTTATATGGTGCAAAACTGTATGACAGCGCACGTAGAAAATTAGTGCCTGTGTTCGGTGTGCCAAGCGGCAAAGTCATAACACTAAAAAAATCAGATAAAACTATGATTGTCGCCCCAATGAATCTGGAAGGCAAACAAGGTATCTATGCCGTTATGCCAAATGTAAAGCGACTGGGGGGAATAATCCCAGAAAAGTCTTATCTGTTCGCAGACGCAACAACAAGTGCAAATGTCGGTGATATGGCAATATTTATCGATACTGACTTTGATACACTGGATTCCGAAACATCTGTTAGTGCACAAATCGCAACCGTAAAACAAGATTCAAAGGGTAAAATTTACGGACAGTTGTCTTCGCCTGATGAAAAAATTACCGCACAGACTATGCACAAAGTTGTGATGATTGTTATGGAGTAATTTATAACAATACCGCACCACACAAGGAGAGAGCCAATGAATACAAAAGCAAATATAATCGCGTTACGGTTGTTAAACCTGTATCGTCAAGAACATGTTATTATTGGCGGTTGGGCGGCAGTTAATCCAATATTCGTTAATGAGGCAACAGACGATGTAATCAAAGAATTACGCGAAATGCCAACAGGGAAAAGCCTGATTCAACATATCGAAAATCTGCGTAGTGGCAAAACAAACATGGATTCTATTAATCCAGAATTGTTGCCGTATGGCGGACAGATGATGGAATCTATTTCTTCCGTCGCATTAACCGGTGCACAATGGACCGAGTTGGAAAACGCAATTATCGAGTTTACCCCAGACCAAACAGGATTAGATAAGTTTGTCGGTCTGGGCATTATCAAAAACTTTGGCAATGAATGGCCGGTTGCTTTGCGGGCAGTGTTGACACAGCGACCACAACTGATGCAAAAGTTAGAAACCATTATAAAAACATATAACGCATATAAATATTGGGGCATCGCAAGCGAAATTGTTAATACCCCACTGACAGAACGGGTGCGCGCACAGGTGCAGGCCGATATGCCAGAATATGAAACTTATTTGCCTATGTTTGGTTCCGCAGGTGCAGAATTGTTGGAAAAATTACGAAACTTGGTCAGTTCAATAAATTAATCCGTTTTGTAAATCGTGTCCTGTGTGTGCGGTGTGCCAATATATATAATCGCACCATCTGGGGATAAAATAAAGTCCAGTTCGCGCAACCTCTCGCGAAGATTGTCCCGCTTTTGCGGTGTGTTTGATGTGTTGGGAACTTCTACATCATCACATATAATTAAGTCCGCACGCATTCCTGTGATGTTTCCATGTATGCCTTGACAAATTACAGACGGTTCGCGTATGCCAAGTGGACGATTTATAGTTATGCGACCACTGGACCATTCTTTGCGGTTCGCAGGAATAAGGTCTGTGCACAGCGGGTGATTTTCCAGTATGTGTCGTATATGCGATACCATACGCGACGACAAACCTGATTCCGCAGATAATACCAATATTCTGGTCTGGGGGCGCAAATACAAAACACACGCAACAAATATTCCAACAACCGTAGATTTACCTGAATGCCTGAATGCCATCAGCAATCCGCGATGTGGTGTGTCTGTTAATATCGAATACAGAAATTCTATAATTTGACGGTGGTGTTTCGGAGTGCGCAACCCCAATATTTCATTCCATGTATCCAGAAAGTTATAAAAGATTTTTAACATCGCATTTTTTAGCCCACTATCTTGTCAAATCTGGACAGTAATGATTTTAATAAATTGTTCTTCTTGGGTTGTATGTTCCTTAATTTTTCCAGATTGTTTTTATGTTTTTCAACATAGGGCGCAGATGTTTCTTCACGCATACGCTTTAATACCGCACCTTCGGTAATGCCCGCAGATGAACGACCACTGGCACCGTATTTTGCACGTTGGGTTGCAAGCGCTTTCTTTACAATGTTATTCTTTTCCTGTTTGTCTGCCGCCATTTGCGACAAGATTTCTTTGCGCTGTGTCTGTGCCGTTTTTTTGGATTCTTTATAATCCAGAAGTTCCGTTATATCAGATACAAGTTGTCCCATTTTTTATTCCTTTGTTTCTTTTTTGTTTATATTGTGTACCAGCCATGTAATGTTATAGATAATATCGTCGCAGAATGTGGATATGTACCATGTATAGTCCATGCCGGCTTTATCGTGTTGTCTATGCTACCCAGTAAATTTACAGACACATCACCACTGAAACCATCAGAATCAGACGCATATATGTCGTTGGGTAATGAAATACTGTTGCCGTTTATGTACATATGCTTTGTATTTAATATTCTGGCTGTTATCTTTCTTAGTTTTATATTTGATACATTATGACCAGATACTCGCAAGGGTAGGCCAGAGGCTGTAAATGAAAAATTATTTCCCCCGGAATCTTGTGTTGCGATTGGGTCAAAGAATTCTAGATAGGTTCCAGATTCTCGACGAACGACAACATATGTTTTACCATCACAAACACAAACAGATAAAAATTGACCCTCTGTCTTGTATGTTCCCCACGCAGAAATACCAAGTGAGGTATTGTGATTTAATACCGCAATAACACCATCTTGTCTGACGATGTACAGACGACGCATGGCCGCATTGTACGCAATATCAATTGGCAATAACATTAGATGCTTAGACAAAGAACATAAATCTGTTGCGTTATATGTTTCCGACAAATCATCAAGACTTAATTCGCGAATATCACAACCATTGCCCGCAACAAATACGGTCGAGCCTTCTATCTGTTGGGGGGCTAAATAACACAACGAATATGAACCGACAGATGTGTGTTGCTTGATATCAACCGCAGATGGTGTTAGGGGCTTGTTTGATATCGCCCATTCGCCAACCGTTGTTAATATCTGCAAATTGTCAGAACTAACAACTGTGCATATCTGCTGGCGCTGTTGTGATTGCAGAGATATAAAAATAGCCTGATCATCAAGACCTGTGCCAGTGTTAAAATTGTCGTGCCGACCAACCTGAGATAACCATATACCACCAGGCCAACTGCGCGTTCCACCAAAAACCAGCCTGTCTTGGTGAAATGTTATACTGCGGGGCCAACCACGATAGCGACTGAATGCAATTTCTGACCAATCAGATACAGGCGCATCTGGGACAGTGTATATGTCGTTCGCAATCGCCTGGACAGTTCGGGAATCTATATATTCTATTATTGCCCACTGGCAACCAAGCAACGAAAATACACTGTATACCATTTCCGTTTTCCAAAAGTCTTTGTTCGTCGTAAATGTTGCAACTGTATTGCTGTTTTGACTAGGGGTTACCGTTATCGTAATGTCCACAGAATCATCAAATCTGACAAATGGGGCATTTACAGATAAATTTGGTAAATTCTTGGAAAAACCAAATTCACTTAATTTAAAGCCTGATTCCGTTTTACATAAAACCTGAGGCGCACATTCAGAATGAACAAATATCATCGTATTAAAACGTTGGGCACATTGTATGCAAGATATCTTGGCAGAATCCCACGGTGTTATGATTCGCTGAATATGTGTGCCGTATGAATATATGTCCATCCTGTAATTACTAAGAACAATTATGTATTCTTGGGTGTCCGATACAGAAAATGAAAATATTCGCGCATTGTCAGGTATTTCTGATACAGATGTCAAACCAGAACGACGTTGAATACCACCACCAGATAAAACATCCATATTTTCAAGACACGATAAACCATTTATGTTGTCTGTTGCAAAAAATTCTGGACTGACTTCGCCATTTGCAAACGAAGTTTGTGTTTTTATAAAATCTGCCATTTTATGAACCCTTGATTAAAAACGCGCGTTGATTAATGAAAAACTGTCTATGTGTGTCGATGGCGCCATAGTACTGTCGATGAACTTGGCTGTTTGCAATTCCGTTTCATACAATGAAACAAGCGTCCTAAATAATGTCTGGTCGCCCTGCAAAGGCAAACAAAATTCCATCGCCAGACGCGTCGCAGCAACAGATGTAAAATGACATGGAAAGAATTCTGGCGCAACACGAATAATCGCATTTATCAATATACTGTCTTGGTCAGATTGGATGCTGTTCCCAAGGATACGACCATCCGTTTTTAATACGCGTAAAACATTAGCAGGTATTAAAAATTCGTTGTTGGAATTCTTGATAAGTCTTATTTCAGTTGTGGCAAAATGCCATGGATGTTGCAACAGCAATGTATCAATTACTGAATCAAATAGTGTTCTGGCCAACTTCGCAGATGCAGTGTCATCTTGGAAAGACTGTATGGGCTGTTCGCCAAGTTTTAATAACGCCATAGAACATAAATCTGGTTTCGTAAGCATATGATAACCTTTTTTGTTTAGATAAAAAATTTATAGCCGGCTATTTCATAAAAAATAACCGGCATTCTTGTGTGTTAAAAATTATGCCAACGCGACCGTTGTAACATTTAATTCTGTCAAATTTATGCGCTTAATTGCGGTATTGTCAGATGCATTTATTATAACTATGTCGCCAATATTCATCAAAGTTTTGACACCGTTAAAATAGCCGTTCGAACTAATCGTCGATAGCGTTTCTGATGCGCTGCAATAATGCCACAATGTAAATCCGTTTGCGTATGCAATCACAGATAAATTTTTATTCTGAAATGCCATTTTTTTTTCCTTTTGGTTGTTTGATTTTTATTGTGATATTGTCTTATGCAGCAACTTGATCAGAACACTTGACGCGAACAATTCCGTCTGAATCAATTAGAACAGCGCCTTGGGACATACTGTTGCTGATGAAGTTCGCAGCGCGTTCACCATGCCAAGAGATATCTGTCTTGACTTCTTGGCCACAGGCGTGCCCGATACTGGAAGAATGATAAATAAAACAATCGCGATTTGTATTACTGCATGGCAGACCATTATGCAACACCCATGTAATGCCCAACCATTTGCGTGCTTCGGCACCATTTAATAATGGGGTTGTGTTGCCAACATAATCAGCAGATACAAATTCGTCCATGGATAGCAACTCGTTCCACTGATGTACACCAACAACCGCAAATCGACGACCATCATCGGGAACGTCATTTGTATTCAGAACTTCCAAGGCAGACAAAACCAGGTCTTTTGTTAAACCTGACGAATAATCGCCAACTGTCAAAACAGAATTGTTCATTGCACTAATAATCAATTCATCTGTCTTGCGACCCAATGCATATGCACCAGCCGAGGCAACAACACGACGCTCGTCAATGTTGGTCTTTAATTCATCAAGACTGTCAACCCAGTCGCCAGCATAATAATCTTGTAATAAACATTCAACAGGTTCATGATCAAGATTCATTACAGGAACGATACCATGACGCGATTTGGTGCTGGCAGTGCCGCGACCCACTTTTTGAAAAACAGTAGATGCACCAACAACACCACTTTTACTGCGAACAGTTGAACGCAACTTGGTGCCCATTTGCTGATACGCCAAATGAACATCCGCTTCGAATTGTTTCACAAAAACATTATCTATGGAAACAGACATAAAAAATCCTTTGGTTATAATTTAAGAAAACGATTTTGTTTCGTGGTTAGTTTTCTGTTTCTGGTTATGCATTTAATGCGCCATTAAACAAAATTTATTTTGATTGGGTTCGTTGTAAAAAAAACGAATTATCCTGATAAAAAATATCAGTCAGACTGTGCACTAATACTGACTGATATTTAAAAACCCACGATGCTTCGTGGGTTTATGTTTATATTTTTATGCGCTTATTTTTTCTTGGCACATGCTTTTTTTGCAGGTGCTTTTTTCGCAACTGGTTTTGCAACAACTGCTTTTTTTGCAGGTGCTTTTTTCGCAACTGGTTTTACTGCAACTGCTTTTTTTGCAGGTGCTTTTTTCGCAACTGGTTTCGCAGCAACTGCTTTTTTTGTAGGTGCTTTTTTCGCAACTGGTTTTACTGCAACTGCTTTTTTTGCAGGTGCTTTTTTCGCAACTGGTTTCGCAACAACTGCTTTTTTTGCAGGTGCTTTTTTCGCAACTGGTTTTACTGCAACTGTTTTTTTTGCAGGCGCTTTTTTCGCAACTGGTTTTGCAACAACTGCTTTTTCTTTCTTTCTGAACAGATTAAAAAATCTCATTTCTTTCTCTCCTTTCTAGTTTGGTTTTGGATAGAACAAATCCAATTTTGTTCTTGGTTTATATAATATCACAAAACACAAAACTTAGTAAAGAACATTTTGATTTTTTTCTGTTATGAATATAATTTTTTAAATCCATTTTCTATTTTGCGAATGTATTCAGAATCCTTGTCGCGCCAATATTTTGGATCTTGCATCATCTGACGCAGGTCTTTTTCAGTAAGTGAAGCAACTTCGTTTTTATCTGTTTTTACATCTGGTTCCATTGACTGCATCATCTTGTACACACTCTGAATTCCTTGGGCGCTGGAACACAGAACATCAAATGCTTCGCGTGGTAAAAAGCGTTCACCAAAACTGTTTACTGCCTGCAACGCATCAGTCATTTTTTCTGTACCACCAAAAAAATTTTTCAATTCTGATATCGCTTCATTTTCATCACGCGTGTTAAATAAATCTGATATCACAGGTGATAAAAATTCATCAGCAATTTGATAAATTTTTTCAACTTGTGTTTTTGTTAATCCTATATCAAAAAATTTTTGACGCAAATTTTCATCATCGTATATATCGCTTTTAGGATATTCAGACGCAGTATCAGGAACACCAATCGCACGATTAAATTTTAAACGCGATTTTTCATCACTGTCTGAATTCGGCACTGTTACCATCGTGCCAATCTTTTTTTCAAGTTCTGTATATGATTTAATCAGCGCATCTGTATTTAATGTGCCGTCTGCATTTAAAAATTTTTCCGGTATGTTATTATTCATTAGTTCTTCCTTTGTTTTTCATTGGACTTGCGTAAAAAATATATTCCACCAAGCGTAAATATCGATTGCAACATTATGAATATATCGCTGTCCCCAACCAAATATGCAACAACAGCAGATATTATCCCTGTTGCAGAAATTAGATATGTGCGATGCCCCGATAAAAAGCCACCTGATATTATCTTTTTCATTTTGTATTAATCCCTTGGCTACATAATTATGTGTAGAATAATATTCCATCAATGTCGGCAATATAACCACGCGAACGCGCCCATTCTGGAATAATGTCTGCACTGTGAAATTTAGTCGCACCAAAGCAACAATCACCCAACATTCCAGATATCATTCGTTGCGCTGTGCGGACACACATCTGAAATTTTGTATCGTTTGCAGAAACCTTGATTCGATAGTGATTCTTGTCTGCGGAATCTAATACAGAAAAATATTTGGGATTGGTAATCAGTTTCTGTATTTCTTGCCCCGTTACAGTTGATAAATTTTTTATCATTGATGTAAATGCTTCGACCAATGGTAATGATATGCCACCAGTATGTGCATAAACAATACGCGCAACCTTGTAAGGCAACCCAGCAGATATGTCAGGGTTCTTGATTAATGTAACTTGCATATATATCGACCTTTTTTGTATAAAAAAATGCGCATAAAAATGCGCATTAATAAAAAAAAATCCACAACAGTTGCTGTGGAGGACTAAATATGAACTTTATGAGATGAATATTAGCATATTTTCCATCAAAAGTCAAGCATAATTTTATAAAAACATAAATTATATGCTGATTTCATCACCATAGACCAATAAATACCGCGTGTCCCGACGCAAAACCAAGGCGCCATTTTCATTTATTCCAACAAGAACAGCAGGTTCGCCCTGATATTTGACAGGTCGATTAAGACACGCCCCCAGTTCCATCCAACGCGCGCGTACAGCACGAAAGTCTGCGTTTAACCAACTGTCCATATTGCGCATCAAACGATTTAATAATTCATTCATTGGTATTTCTGAATAATTATCCATCTTGGTCGTTTTGTATCTGTCAACCGTAGGATTAGAATTTACATTTATACCAACACCAATAACAACATAATCACCAGAATATTCAATCAATATTCCAGATATTTTCTTGGCATCAACCAAAATATCATTGGGCCACTTGATTGTCGGATGCAGTCCAAATGACGCAATCGTGTCGGCAACAGCAACCGCAACTGAATATGACAAGCGCGGATTTCGTTCCGGCGAAGAATATATAAAACTGATGTACAAATTGCCATGATGCGATACCCATTTGCGACGATAACGACCACGACCTGCAGACTGCGCCGCCGCCAATACCGCAGTACGATGAATATCACGACCGCTGGATATTAATTCGTGCGCGTAATCCTGAGTGCTGGGAATCTTGTCAAAAGATAATAGTTTATATCCTGCCAAGTTTATACACGCCCCCATCGTTTTCTATGAAATTTCGACCATATTTCTTGCGCAATTGATATATCGCTGTGTCAATACTGTTTGTCGCAATATCACTGGGGTAGCCAAGCGCCTGTTTTAACTGAACCGCGGTCAAGCCTTGGTTTCGATGAAGCAAAACAATAATCTGGGTTTGAATGCGAGATAAAAAAACATCATGACCAAAAATAACGCAATAATTCAGATGTATCTATTTCAGATAATATTAATGATTTTAATTCAATCGGGGTCAAAGGCTTCTTTGGCGCAATATCATCAAAATTTAAATCCGCAGAAAATGACGAGTCAACAACAGTCGCGTTCAAATCAGAAAAAATTTGCCGCCACACAATATCAGATGTATATATGCGAATGCCAGCCAACATATTTTTAGCATAATATATGCAAATAAATTTGTCCAATAAAAAAGCCCTAATATATCTTACTAAGGCTTTTAAGGGCAAAAAAGCACGCACTTCAAAAATCGTTTGTGGGTTCTGGGGTTTCGATATGCTTAGTAAAATCTTGTATTTTAGAGCCTGTCGAAGCCAGAATCTTTGAAATACTGTTTGTTGATGGCCATCTGGGTTGCCCTTCTTTGGACCAACGTTTGCTTTTGTTAAATGTGGTCGGGTCAAGTCCGCTGCATTTCGCAAGCCCAGAACACGACATACCATGTTCTATGGCAAAACGTTCTATGGCGCGCCACACATCGTCATGTGTCATTTTCTTTCTCCCTATGTTAAAACTAGAATTTTATCCTTTTGTTCTAGCATACATTGATTTTATTCCACATTTACCGCTAAAACAAGAAGTACAATTTCCTAGGTTTTATAACAAAAATACACCCTAAAAAAATATACTAAAAAAAATTTTGACAAAACACTTGACGAATCGATTTTTGTATACTATATTTTAAATCGTCAAAGGGGTTAAACCCGATGATAGATGCGAAAGCATCTGTGGGGACCAGAGGTTCAGACTCCCTCCTACATTCTCTCTCCTCTGGACTCTGGGCCCCAAACATTTTCAGTTTAGAGTGTCCAATTTCTTTTTCTCCTTTCCTTCCTTTCGGGACACTCGGAAATACCGCCGGAAACGGCGGTGTTTTTCTTTTATTTCAAAACATTAATTTATGAATTGATTTTTTTTCTTGTTTTAGTCTAAGATTCTTTGGATTTGCAGAAAGGAATAATATGAATAATATTTTTTACGGACTTGATGATAAACAGGTCTTGGCCAGCAGAAATAAATTCGGTATTAATCAAATGCCACGCCCAAAACAAAAATCTGCGTGGAATTTGTTCATGGAAGTTTTTCAGGATAAACTTAATCTGGTTCTGCTGTTTATGATGCTGATGTTTGTCGCACTTGGAATCGCAGGATACGGCAGTATTTACGAAGCAATTGGTATCGGTATCGTTTTGGTGGTGGTCGCATTGACTACGGTTTCAACAAAATTAAAAAGCCAAAAAAGTGCTGAAGAATTATATCAGCGCGCTTCTATGCAGGATGTTAGCGTTATAAGAAATGGCAAAACATATCAAATCGACAGCAAACAGGTTGTGGTCGGCGATATACTGAGTGTGCAGGCCGGTGAAAAAATATGCGCAGATGGATACTTAGTAGATGGACAAATCGATGTAAATAACGCAATTCTAAACGGCGAAAGTAATGAAGCAAAAAAAGTTCCTGCGCATAAAAACTTTGTCTTTGATGATAACGCAGATATAACCGCAGACACATATACAGATAAACACAGTGTCTTTGCTGGGACAACCGTTTTAAGTGGCAAGGGATTGATTAAGGTCGTGCGAATTGGCGCAAATACTGAAAACGCAAAGATTATGTCAACACTGTGGTCAATTAACGAAACAAAAACAACCCTGCAAATTCAATTGGATAATTTGGCCACACTTATAAGCAAAATGGGTACGGTTTGTGCAGTGCTGATATTTATGGTCTTGTTGGCAGTACATTTTTATTATAACGATGTAAGTTTTAACACTGCATTAGTGTATGTTGTATTTAGCAATTTAACAGTGGCGCTGACTATCTTTGTTGCCGCAGTGCCAGAAGGACTGCCGTTTATAATCGGAATTATAACCAGTCAAAATGTCAACAGAATGATTAAGTCTAATATTTTGGCAAAAAATCCAAATAAAATACCAGAGGCTGGTAATCTGCAACTGTTGTGCACAGATAAAACAGGAACACTGACATACGGCATTATGCAGACCGTTTATAACTTTGCGGGAAACGGTATTGAAATCGGATTTGATACCAATACTGGCGGAAAAATAAAAAATATATTTATTCAAAATATCGCGATGACTTGTGATTGCGTTTTTGATTCAAAACTTAATATTGTAGGCGGTAATTTAACTGGACGAGCGTTGCTGGCCGCGCTGAAAGATATTGCACAGGAAGTAAATTCTATACAACAAGAAAATTCTGAGGCAGAACGAATTGTGTTCGATAGCGCAAATAAATTTTCAGCAGTAAAATTAATCAATCATAAAAAACAAAAATGCTTTTATCTGGGGGCACCAGAAGTCATTTTGGCAAAGACACAGAACTTTATCGATACTGATGGAAAAGTAAAAAAATTAGATAAGGCACTTTTAAATAACATTATCAAGGAAAATGCAAAAAAATCCATGCGATTGGTCGCAACCGCATACAGCAATAGTTGGGTCGATGAAAATATTCTGCCAGATGATTTAATCTTAATATCATTAGTCGCATTGCGTGATCAAATCAGATCAGGGGTAAGCGATGTTATAAAAACACTAAATAAATCGGATGTGCAGGTAATGATGATTACAGGTGATAATCTGGATACGGCACGCGCAATCGCAATTGACTGCGGTATTATTAATAACAAATCTGATATCGCAATAACCGCAGCAGAATTTGATAAGTTGCCTGACGATGATGCAAAAAAATCTTTATCAAAAATTAAAGTTATTGCGCGCGCAACCCCAGGAACAAAACTGAGAGTTGTACAATTGGCACAATCAATGAAAAAATGTATCGGTATGTGTGGCGATGGAACAAATGATGCACCAGCCCTGAGGCGCGCAGATGTAGGATTTGCAATGGGTGACGGAACTGATGTTTCCAAGGAAGCAGGCGATATTATCATTACTGACAATAATTTTCTGTCAATCGCAAACTGTATTTTGTTTGGCAGAACCTTTGTTCACAATGTTATAAATTTCCTGCGCTTTCAATTGCCAATTAATTTTACCTTGGTGATTCTAAGTATTATTTTCCCGATAATATTCGGCTTTGATGCATTTACCGCAGTGCAAATTTTAATTGTTAATATCGTTATGGACAGTTTGAATTCACTGGCATTCGGTGGCGAGCCGCCACATACAGAATATATGGCAGAGCCTACAAAAGGAAAATACAGCCCATTGTTGTCAAAAAGTGTTATCGCACAAATTGTGTGGACAACACTGGGATTCTGTGCGGTTTTCGCAGTACTAGAATTGTTGCATATGCGTGGATTGTTCAGCCAAGATGGTGTATATATGTCTGCCCGATTTGCGTTGCTTATTCTGATGGCGGTTGCAAATGGGTTCTGTGTCAGAACAAATAAGTTTAATATATTTGCAGGCATTATGAAGAATCCAATGTTCATAATAGTCGCTGTTGGAATCGTATTGTCCACTGTGTTCGTTGTACGATTTGGGGGCGAGGTTTTGCAATTGGCCCCACTGACAGCAATAGAATGGTTGTATATATTCTTGATTGCGTTGTTGATTGTGCCAATAAACTATCTGTGGAAATTAATTCGCAGATAATAACAGCGCCCATTTGGGCGCTGATACTTTCTTTGACTTAATCGTCGCTTTTTTCTGCGCGCAACCGGTCGCATATTATGCCAAAGTCTGTCATGGTCATATTAGTTTTATTTAATACCTTGACCAATGATGCAAATGACGGATAATGTGTATGTCCGGACGCGTCTTGGCGTTTGCATTTGTTAAATACAGTTGAATCAAGCCCGCAAATTATCGCCAGCCGCGATGGACTGATGTTTTGCAGACGGGCAATCTCGTCAATTGCGTTCCAGATATCGATGTTAGTTATTGCTTTGTGTGTATTCGTTTCAGACATAGGTCAATTATGCAATATATTAAGGAAAAAATCAATCTTTATAGATATCAATTGATTGCAACAGAATTTTATGATATAAATTGTATTCCAATGAAAGTTAATTATGAAATATATGATGTTGCAAGTGCATTTATCAGTGATAAAAGTACAAAATTAAATGTAGATAGCAGTAAATCTGTGCCGGTTGTGTCTTTGTCCAAGGATACTTTAACAGGAAGATATACTATAAAATTCCAGCAATCTGACAAAAAACGCGGGCAAATATTATTTCAGGCAAACGATAATCCCCCAGCCGTTTTGGCGCAGACAAAATGTAAAATCTGCACAAAAAACTCAATCTTTTCAAAGCATTATAATTATCTGATAAACAATAAATACTTTAAATTATTAAAGCAGGTTGAACAAAGACAAAATAATCAACTTAAATTACAAGATAACAGTATAAAAATACACAATTTAATCTTGAAATACAGAGAATCACAACGATAAGTCTGTCTAAGTTATTATTTGACTTTTTGTACAAAAAAACACTATAATCGTCATATGAAAAAAGTTATTTGTCTTGTTTTGGCGTTATTATTTGTAGCACTGACTGTGGCAGGTTGCGGGGTGAAGTCTGATTTAGTTAGACCAGATGGAACTTTTCCAAGAAATTATCCAATTTATTGATTTTGTCAAATAAAAACTATTGACAACTTGTGTTTTTGTACTATATATTATTGTGTAATATATAACAAAACAAGGAGTTTTATATGAAAAAAGATACTTTAATTCGCACTTCTAAGGTTGCGCTTTTGGCGACATGTTTGGCAATCGTTATGAACATATGGTCGCCAAGACAGGCGAAAGAGCAAAAAAAAGCACAAGCCGATTACAATAAAGCAAAAAAGGAATTAGTGGAATTTATTAAACATCGCGATAGTGCACTGTATGCGGAATACGACAAAGCACTAAACGAACAAATCGAACATCATACACTGCAAGAATTCTTTACTGTTTCTGAAATCAATAGACTGAACGAGATGATTCAATCTTATCCATTCAGAATGGATAGTGTTTATTCTATTAAAAAAAATAATATGATTAATACCAACCATTTCTTGATGGGGCGAAATATTCACAATATTTTATTAACACCAAACAGCAGTCTGGTTGATTTTTGGGCGTGCGCTATGGCTTTTGCCAATCATAATTCTGAAACACAAAATTTTTCAACCCCATTTATAACATCACAATATGGCAGAATATCAAATCCTGTTAATGTGTTTGATTCAACAGGGCTTGAAAGACCATTTGTAAATTCAAATGCGGTCTTGCTTTTATCTGCAAAGGATTTTGAACCAATTATTTATAGCGCACCAAGTATTCCAAACGCAGCAGAAATACAACAGGATGATGTTGTGGATTCCCTGTATGCAGCATATATCAATGCGCGGAATAATTTGGCAGAAAAACAAAATATACCAAGCCAACAAATACACGCAACAGAACAATTAGAAACAGCAAAGAAAACAAAAGCATTTCGTAGCCACACACAAACTGTATTGAATACTATCAAAAGAGATACACTCGAACTGGAAGTTAACCTGGATAACGCAAAATCTAAATTGTTCTTTTTAACCAAGAACGATAAAAGATTCAAATTGCGTAGTTCATTGACACGAGAACAACTGAATGCAATCAATCAGCAAATTCGAACATGGTACAACGCGTATGGCGAAGTCGATAATCATTTTTTTCCATTGTCATTGGGCAGCTCTATATTTGAATTGGCAAGTTATGCACACGCATTGAGTGCAGATATAGTATATGAGGCTGATGACGATACAGAATTAGTTTGGACAAATCCAAAACTGCAACAACAGTGGATTGATTTTTATAACCTTATGAATCAAAAAACTGAGGTCGGTAAAGATTATGCAGAAGCATTTGCACAAATAGAATCAGTTGCAAAACGGTTGGAAGAAAAGAAAAAAACAGGGCGCACTATCGATTCTTTACACCGCGCAATTCATACACAAAATGTACAAGCAAAACAATGCAGATTAGATAAAATTAAAAAGCAAAATACACGCTAAATTAATCTAATCGTAAATATATCCATTGTTATAATAAAACAAGTCCCCAAATGGGGACTTGTTTTACATCAATTCCATCTTAATGATTTTGTCAGGATTTTCAACATGACCGTTGTTCATATCATCACCGCGCTTGATTTTATCAACAAATTCCATACCGCTGACTACGCGTCCCCATAATGTATATTTCCCATCTAAGAAACTGCAATCATCAAAACAAATAAAAAACTGACTGTCCGCAGAATTTATGTCTGATGCACGCGCCATACCAACCGCACCACGCGAAAATGTTTCGCGCGAAAATTCAGCAGGAATTTTTACGCCACTGCCACCCGTTCCATCGCCACGTGGACAACCGGTTTGCGCCATAAAACCATCAATTACACGATGAAAACTTAATCCATTATAGAACCCAGATTTAATCAATTCAGTTATACGCGCAACGTGTTTCGGCGCAACATTCGGCAACATTTCAATGATTACTTCACCGTATGTTAGTGTCATTTTTATTTTTTGCATCTTCAAACCCTTTGTATTTTATTGTTAATTTCTGCATTGCATTCTTTATACCCTGCCTCATTTTATAATGCAATGGTAATTTTATACTGCGTACACGCGACAGGTCGGCACCCTCTAAAATCAACTCTTTGACATTGCTTAAATCTAAATCACACTCTGGCAATTTGACACCACGCAAATTTATATATTCTGCTTTTTTAGGAAGGATTAATGTTCCAACACCAGTTAAATCGGAACCTTGTAAATCCAACCGTTTAACACCGTTAAAATTAATAATGCTTGGTTTACAAAACTCAACATGGTGGCGCGCAACCATGATTGCATTCCGCATGGTAAATCCCCCAACGTGCGAGAAGTCTGTATTGGAAAAATTAAATTTTTTTACATTTGTAAAGTCTATATCGCAAGCCGGCATAATTGATTCACTGATGTCGATAAAATCTGCATTCTTGGGCAAAATCAACTGACGAACCTTGGATAAATTTGTATGCGTAACACTTAAACGCTTTACCCCACCTAAATCCATCGTATCAAGAACAACCTGCACTCCCCAAAAAAAACAAGTTATACTTTCCGCATTTTTTGGAAACGTTATATTCTTTATCTTATCAATGTTTGGTATTGAATATAGTATCAAATTCTTGGCGCCACTAAAATCAATATCGGGGGTATTTTCTGGCAAGCCACCATTCAAACATTCAATAGATTCGGCATTTCGTGGGAATATTACTTTGGTAATATTCGTCAGATCGGCATCACATAAATCTAATTTTTTTATATTACTAAAATCAACCGTTGCGGGCGGGAATACTACACCTCGTAAATCAATCTTTGTTGCTGCCTTGGGTAAAATCAGACTGTTTGCAGATGAAAAATCTGCATTATATAAATCCAATTCTTTTACATCACTAAAGTCATAATCGCCACGCAACCTAAAATATCGCAGACTAACAACATCGCTTCCTTTGGGATTTATATAGTTCATTATTCCGTCTTGGACAGTGAAAAAGATATCACCATCTGCCAACAATGAACGCGAACCATCAGGGTTCTTGATAATCTTTACCTTCTTATCCTTCAAAAAGTCCGCATCGACCATTAATCTGGACACATTTGTCGCCAAACTGACGTAATCAAGAATCTTTTTACGTTTACCGTCATAAACAAAACCGTTTCCCAGCATCAATTGCGAATTCTTGTCCAGTTCGATTATGTGACCATCTTTGACATAAAAGTCCGCACCAAAAATTATATTTTCAAATTCACTGTTACTTTTTATAATTTTGTTTTGTATCAAATAATATCCATTTGGCAACCTGACCATACTGGCTGAAAAATCGACATTAAAATGATGCCTGATTGCGTCAGACAACCCTATAATTATGTTATCTGGATTGGAATTAAATGTATTATCAGGGTTTTCAACTTTATGATTATATCTGTTTTTTATGCTGATAAAGCCGCCGGTTTTTAGGACTTGAATCGATAACACAGATGTTCCATATTCGTCTTCGCGTTGTGGTTTTTTGAAATCTTGGCGTTTGATTTTATCTACATCCTTGCGTACTGCATTGATTATATAATATTTTTTAAATCTGTCTGGGTCACGAAAAGTACATAACCCTTCGCCAGTGGCATAATATTTTTGTATCGCGTTTTGTTTTTCCAGTGTGTCGGCAATATACGCATCGTAACCCGCCTTGTCCAGTAATCTAATTGGGTCTTGGTGTACAGCCTGCGCCTCTATCTTGACATTTTTTAGCGAAATCAGATATTGCATAATCGGTTCCGCATCGCGACCGGCATATTTTACAATCTTATCAATGTTTGGAATATCAAAAATACCATTGTCATAGTTTCGTATTGCTTTGGCAAAGTGTTCACCGTTTTGCTTTTTTATAACTTCATACATACTTTTTGCCATAATAAAATCCTTTTACTTTCAATATATTACCACACTATGAACAATAATACACGAAATTTTATTTTCGTTGTTGAAAATATGTTTTTGTCAACTATAATATCTAAAAAATACAAGGATTATTTATGGCACAAAAATGCGTTTTCTGTGGCGGCGTACCAGAAAAGAAAAACAAGGAACACGTCTTTGATAGAAACACCAACATTTAAACAAGAAAAAAATCTTAGTTTATGCGAAATTAACACAATTATAAAATCACTTTCGCGATAAAAATAGCCTGCTGGATTTGCAGGCTGTTTTATTATCTCTTTTTCTTGTACGCTAAAACATAGGGAACAAATTTTTCTGCGTGCGTGTTGCCCAGCCATGCGCGCGGTATCATAATACTGTTACCCATTCCAGCCGCCATCTTGTCCAGTCTTTCACCGTTCTTGGCATTGATTAATTCTGGCAACATAACAGAAACCCTGTCCATAGTGTTTGGTAACAGAAATGTTATTTCATCCCCTGCCCTGGTTTCATTACGCAATTCAAATATAATATCATCATCAGACACAGCCGTTATAACGCCTGCTGCATGATAATCAGATGTACTGCGTGTCGTTTCGTAATTATGTGCAGATGGCGGTACAGGCCCATCAAAAAATGCCGTTGTATAACCACGTGATTCCAACCGATTCAAATCGTCCATAAATGGCGCAGGGTCAAATCTTTCAGGGTCGCGTGTATACGCATCCAGCGCGCAACGATATGCGTGAACAACACTGCCGACATAGTATTCGCTGCGATTGCGCCCTTCGATTTTCAAACTATCTGGATTGGATTCAATTACTTCTGCCAAGCGTGGCATTAGACACAAATCCTTGGAATTCATAATATATGCGCCACGTTCGTCTTCATCAATTGGCATTTCAATGCCTGTATCATGCTCGCGCAGGATTACATCGTATTTCCAACGACATAACTGTGCACACGCACCACGATTCGCAGGACGACCAGTTATAAAATTAGATAACAGACAACGACCCGAATAAGACATACACATCGCACCATGAACAAATATTTCCAGACCGATATCAGGACACTCTGCACGAATGTTCTTGAATTCATTATGCGATACTTCGCGCGCCAAAACACATAATTTTGCGCCAGCATTTTGCCAGAACTTTACCGTCTTGGCGGAACAAATATTCGCCTGAGTCGATATGTGTATCGGCATATTTGGAAAATTCTCGCGCACCCACATAACAATCCCAGGGTCTGATACAATCAATGCATCTGGTTGCAAATATCTTATAACATCGGCCACGCGCGGCATATTCGCATATTCGTGATCATGCGCAAATAGGTTAAATGCCAGATATACTTTCTTGCCCGCGGCATGCGCCAGTTCAATTCCCTGCTTTACTTCATCAGTATTGATTTTTGCGCGCGCCCGCATCGAAAACCCAGGAAGTCCGGCATAAATAGCATCTGCACCATATAGAATGGCAGTTTTAAAGGCGTCCAACGTACCCGCCGGCGCCAAAAGTTCAGGTAATTTCATTGTCATAACCTATATTCTGCCCCAAATATTTTCAAAGGCAAGGATTTTGTCGTCTTATTTACAAAGAAGGTCTTTTGTGATATGCCTGATATTGAACAGATAAAAAGCGGAATAAAAAAACGGGAAATTCCCCGTTTCTCTATAATCTTTTCAAACGCTGTCGTGCTTTGAAGATTGCAGCCTCAGCAGCGGCCTTATCTGCAGTTGCTTTATCCAGTTCCTTTTGTTTCGCCTCCATTTTTTTCTTGTACTGTTCAAACTGTTCGGCTTTATTGAGCCTTTTATCATGGGTATTACGCGCAATCTCCAGCAATTGCGCAAACATATAAAATCGTGCTTCCTGCAAAGCGTCTTGCCCCCACATACAATCCATTTCTACAATAACATTGTCCGATTTATCTTTAACAGTGAGTCTATTTTTTGAAACCTCAAACTCAATACAGATGGTATCAAGTATATATGTCTCGCTGTTTTCCCTATACTCTTTGGTCAAAGATTGTGATTTTTTAATTTTTTTCACCAATTCAGAAATCAATTTTGATTCTTCACGGTATTGTTTATTAAACATTAAAATCATAATTACTCCTTTGAAGTTTCATCTTTATAACCCATATTCTGCCCTAAATATTCTCAAAGGCAAGTTTTTTGTTATATCGCTTGCAAATTAACAGTTTTGTGCTAGGTTAAAAATGCACTAATTATAAAGGCCCAACAATGATAGACTATGATAAATCCAAAATCGAAATCTATATGACACAAAATGCATATAATCTGTTTCGCGCAAAGTGTGATTACCGATTGTTTAAAAAATTAACCTTGTCCAATGTTAGATATAGCGAGCTTAAATCCGTAGATGAAAAACAGGCTATCGCACACCTTGGATTCAGGTTTATGTTGGAGGTTCCTAAAAATAATGCTGTGGCGATCTGGAACTTTATAAATGCAAATCCAGAAATTTGCGCAGAGGTATTTAATGAAGAATCCGAAAAAAATATAACAACAGCACAAAAAGAACCTGTTGCACCTGTAGAGGTATTTAATGAAGAATCCAAAAAAAATATAACAACAGCACAAAAAGAACCTGTTGCACCTGTAGAGGTATTTAATGAAGAATCCGAAAAAAATATAACAACAGCACAAAAAGAACCTGTTGCACCTGTAATAGAACCATATAATACAATTCAGGAGGTACCCCAAAAAAAATCTGCCGTTGAAATCACCCCTGATGCGCAATCATCTGTAGTCAAACCGGCTAAACCTAGGACTATTTTGACTTACGACATGCGAAAAAAACCAAGCAGATATCAAGAAAACAACAATATATATATGACACAAAACGCATATAATCTGTTTCGTAGCATGTGCAATACTAATCTGCTGGATAAAATAACATTTGGAACTATTAAGTACGATAAAACAAAACGACACATTGTGAAAAATGGTTTTGATTTTATGGTGGAATTTCCACATAACTATTCCAGTGCCGTTTGGAAACTTATAAATTCATTTCCTGAAATAAGTTCTGGTGTTTATAATGGTAAAGTATCAAATATCATACACACTGCACCAACTCAAAAAATATCAGAACAAAATGTGTCGCCTGCATCACAAACAAAAAAAGAATCTAAACAAAAACATTCCGAGGTTGACCTTGGGCAAACGTGTTTTAGATTCCAAGATTTAACATCAGAATTGGCAGGCAAAATTTTGGGTATGGATTCGCATAATTTCAATGGTATATACTTCTATAATCGCAAAAGCCAATTTTCTGACGATTATGGCGAAATAAAAAAAATTATAGAATCGTCCCCATTCTATGCGGGACGAAAACTGGCCGCAATCGCTTTTGTCTTGACCGTACCATATGAAAAATCCCCATATTTTGTAAAAAACCCGACAATCCTGTGCAAAGGTAATTGTCAAGACTGCGCATATGATGTTCGCGGAACATTAATTTCGTATAATACAACGACAAAAAAATTTGAAAAACATCCAGCAGGCTGGCTAAAACTGCCATCACAAGGCAAACTGTTAAGTGCTTTTCTGGGGGCAATTAAATCAAAAACAGGTTATATGATGATGTCTAACTTTATAAACAATATATAAATCAGACAACTTTCTATTTTTTATGAGCAAGGATTTTATAACAAAAAAAGGGCGCAATGCCCCTTTTTATAATACCTTTAATTGTTCGCAAGCCTTTTTTCACCATCTCTGTTAATTCCTTGTCCTGCTTTGCTTTTCGTGTCCCCTCTTCCTTTTTTTCTTTTTCCTTTAATTTATCATGAGTTTTTTGCGCCATATACAGCAGATTGCTAAACATATAATGTCGCTCTTTTGATAGTCCCGTTTTGCCATATTTGCAATCCAGGTTAACAATGAAATTTCCGGCCTTGTCTTGAACTTTTAAAAAATTTTCACCGACATTAAACGCAATATTGATTGAATCTAGTTTGTATATTAAATCATATGTGCTTGCTACCCTATCAATGTTTTTTGAATCTTTAACTTTTCTTATTAACTCGTCAAACATTTTGGCTTCTTCACGTTTTTGCTTGTTTAAGAATAACATTAGTGCTCCTTTGTCTGTTACCTGTAAACGTATCAATTTCACAAAAAAATCAAGTCTTATGTACAAAATACGCCCCAAAACACAAAATATGATTTTTTTACTTGCGTTTAGTTTTCATATATGTATAATTGTGGGGCATTGCCGGTTTAGCTCAGCTGGTAGAGCGGCTGATTTGTAATCAGTAGGTCGTTGGTTCAAGTCCGACAACCGGCACCAGAATTAAAACGCACCAAACGGTGCGTTTTTTATTTGGTTTTCCCTGCCCTGTTGGATTTTGTGTTGGGTGGCGAAGTCGCGTGGGGCTGGCTATTTTTATTTTATTCGGGGCGTGTGATTTCAACCAAAATCTGCCCCACGCGCCAAAAATACCAAAAACTGTGATGCAAAGTGTGATGCACGAATAAAAAAACCGCCCGATTGGGCGGTGTTTATTTTTCTTTGATTATGTCTAAAACTTTCTTTAATGGCCACAGCATTATCAAGAATGCACAGCCTGCTATTATCGTTGCCCCTGTTAAACCAAACGCATCCAGCAAAGGTTTCATTATCATCATTGCCAACATTCCAAAAAATGCAACCGCCATAGAACTTACACTCATAACCGTACCACGTTCCGTTGACTTTATGCGCTCGTGAATAAATGCAGAAAATATCAATGCACATAACTTTTGAATCGCAGGCCACAAGAATATAAACACTAACAACAAATAAGACCATATCCCCAAAGGCAAATTCACACACACTGCAACAGCAACAAACACAAGGAATATCATCGCACAAATAAATTTAAGCAATGTTGATGTGGCAAAACGTTTGAATATCGCATCAGCATATTTTGAAAACACCAAACGCATAAACTGATTAAAGCCAACAAATACCCCGAATAAAGATAACGCAATACCAACCTGTTCCATAGTCGGCTGAAATAACCACAGCAATATTTTTGTAAATGCTCCAAATATTGCAGGGAATAAAATAAACCATTTTATTGCGGGATTTTTGACAGACATTTTTACGACATTGGAAATATCTGCAATCGCACTGGTATCTTTTTTGCGTTCACGTTTAACTTCGCCCAGTTCTGGTAATAATAACACACAAACAAGTGCAATTAACGCAGCAATGGCTTCCACAACTAAAATACCATTACCAATATGCGCATATAACATACCGCCGATAACAGAAGCGATAAAAGATGCAGCCTGACAATATGATGACAACGAACCATTTTCTTTTAAAAATTCTTTTTCGCGCCCCATACGTTTTAGCAAGTCGTATGTGTACGATTCTTTGGTGCCACTAAACAAGGCAGACGCAAAACCCAACAACATTTCTGCAAATGCAATATCCCAAAAACCATAACCGGCATACAACCAACCATTGGCAAACAAATAAATCGCCGCTCCCAAAATTAAAACCTTGCGACGACTAAAACAATCCGATAAATAGCCGCTGGGGATTTCTAGTACAAATGCCGCCAATGCAGAAATACCTTGAATCAAAAAGAAATCACCAACCGTTATGCCCTTGTTTTGATACAAAACAACTATCACCGGTAATATCACTAAAAAGTAATAAAAAAACTCACTCCACTTTAAAAGTCGTAATGCCATTTTATTTGAAACAGTTGGCCAGAACTTACCCATCACTCTCTCCTATACTTTGGGTATTTTATCACATTTTTTATCAAAATGCTATGCGATGCGATATGTGATGCAGGCTGATAAATCGACTGTCTGAAACTATTGGAAATCTTGGACTTTTTACTGGACTTGGCATCCCGACAACCGGCACCAGTTTAAGAACGCACCAAACGGTGCGTTTTTTCGTTGGATTTTCTTGCTCTTTTGATTTTTATGTTGAGTGTGCCGCCTGTGCGGGGCGGGATGTTTTTTATTTTTACTGGGGCGTGCAAACGCAACCCATTTCCGCCCCACGACCCCAAAACACAAAAAACTGTGATGCAAAGTGTGATTGCCTGTGGTATAATCTGTGGGAAATAAAGGATAGAATATGACGGACGAACAGATAAAACAACGAATTACACAAATATTACAGATACTGCACGACCCAAAAATCGGGTTCAAAGGCCTGTTTAATGATGTTAAGGAAGAACATCTGGCAGAATTACGTAAAAAAATAGACCGCAACAAGGAACCAGAAAGATATGTGGCAGAACGTGACAAGTTGCTTGCAGAACTAAGACCAACGTTGGAACCAGAAAAACAAAAAAAGGTCAAAGAAATGGCAATCGCGCTGAATCCTGCTATGGCAGATGCGACCTATACCGAGCAAATATTTGCATTGACTGGTGAATCTATTATGAAAAACCGTCTGTATGTTTCGTGCGGCAATGCAGCCAAGGCATTTTGCTATGTGGACCAACATCTGTCTGATTATATCCCAGGCGCACAAAACGGATTATTAGACACACAAATTATGTTCAGTACTGATCCAGAACATTTGATTGATGGCATGTCAACTCACACATTGCCATGTATTAAAATGTCTGATGGTAAATATCATGCGTTGGACCCACAGATACCAGTGAATAAAAAGAATTCAGAACTGCCGTTTATTCAAGACGAAATTGTGGTGGGTGGAAATATAAACCACATACTGCCATCAATTGCAAAAAACGGTCGGCCATATAAAATTATGAAAATTGTAACCCCAAAAGAATTAGAGACAACATATCTAGATTTTGGAAAATTCCTTGAAGCAACCACAAGCCGCACAGGAAAAACTGGTGTTATATGTAAATCATTAAGTGCCACATTAAAAAAATTAAATCTGAAACAATCCCGCAAAAGGGGGGCTGCGGAATTGGTATACGAATTTAGCAAAGCGTATCAAGATTTGCCAGATGACCTTGATGTATTGGTGTATAGCGACAAAGAAAACAATATTGTACCATTCTTTCGGGCACAGTTGAACGGACAATGGTATGAAGTACAAATGGATGCAGATCACCTGTCACTAAATAGACATGACACAGTTCAAGAGTTGGATTACGGCGGAAGAAAGTTACACTTAATTAAACAATTATCTCCATCAGAATACATCAAAGAATACGATAATTATATGCAACAACAAATTATGGTCGCACAATCTGCACAAAAAGAATAACGCATAGCAACTTGTTAAAATGCTATGCGATGCGATATGTGATGCGTTGTGGTATAATTTATGGAGAATAAAGGATGATTATGCAAACACTAGAAAACCTGGAACGGAAATTTTTATCTGCCGTTGAAATCAAGCCTTTTGAATTAGGCGACATTTATGCATCAATAAATTCAGATAAAAAATTATCCCCAGAGCAATCAAGACACGATATTGCAACACTGGCACAGATGTTCATAAACGCATATGGCGGTTGGCCTTTTTATCCGAAATTATTGCGGTTGCGCATATTGAATAAACTGAACAGAATCTATGACAAAATTACACACCCAATAACCGCATCTGAATTGTTTGCGCAATTAAAACCAATAATTGAAATTATGCCGGATAATCATCTGTGGATTAAACTGGGTGATAATTTGGCAAAATATCCACGCAAACCACGAATTGATGTTGGCACAAATTTAGCCATAACGCATGGCAATGGCAAAAAATATTGGATAGATAAAATCGGCAATGTTGGCGTGATTGCTTTTTCAAAATGCTTTGCACCAGATGACAATGAAAACTTGGAACAGTTCCGCAATCGTATTCGTGATGTTATGGCTGGCACACGCGCAATAATCATAGATATGCGCGACAATGGTGGTGGCAGTCCGCTGATTATGTCAATGATTTGCGATGAAATTATGGGGCCGGTTGGAATTCCGCGCACAAAGCGTATGCGGTCGCGCACCACACCCCAGGCGCAAGAATTATACCAATATTCCAAACTGTCGCGCGACCATATAGACAAAACAGTTGACCCATCTGTTATAGCAGATAACACAAAATTCAAACTGCCAACTGATTACAGCCCAGTATATGACCGTCCAATTTATATTTTACAAAATAACAAAACCGCATCATCGGCGGAACACTTGCAGGCGCAATTACGATATCACCCGCAAATGCAAATTGTTGGCTCAAACTCATCGGGATGTATGCAATATACTAACTTTCAAATTTTGAAATTGGGGAATTCTGGTATTCTGATTCAATTAGCCAGTGTGTATACCGAATTATTTGACATAAAGCACTTTGAATTAAACGGGTTTGAACCCGACATCAAATGCCCAGATGGCACCGATGCATTTGCCGTTGCAATGGCCGATATTGACACAAAAGGAAAGACAATGACCAAGATACCAACGATCAGTGAAATGGAAGAATTATTACTGCGTGATTCCACAACAGACGATTTGATACCGGGCATGCCCGATAAAGACATGCCAGAAAAACAAATAACCGCAACAGATGTAAAACACGATGTCTCGGTCTTGGCACGATTGCTAATTCGTGCGTATGTTGGATGGCCGGTTCACAGCGAGATAATAAAAAGAAAGGTTCTTAAAAACCTGGTTGATATTTATAACAATGCCCACGATATGACGGCGATGGAGTTTTTTGAACAACTGAAACCGGTTCTGTCATATATCCCAGACAATCACATATCGCTGCGTTTTAATAAGCAACGCGTTGGGACACACAAGACTCGCAAGGCAGTCAATGTCGGAAAAAATATTGCTGGCGACAAACAAATTGCCACACAGGTAAAAAATGGCATTGCCATAATCGGTTTTACACGCATGTTGCGCAATGATGATTTTGCCAACACAATTCTTGAATTTGCAAAAAACACACTGCCCAAATCCACCGCATTGATAATAGACCTGCGTGGCAATGGTGGCGGAAACAGTTTTTATTCCGACAAGTTCTCGGAACATCTGTGTGGCACATGGATTGACAGCATAAAAGAAGTATATGTCAGGGCCACCCCAGAGGCAAAAAAACTGCAACATGCAGCACAACCAAATGCCGGCTGGAAAGATGTGCCGGAATCAGAAGAACTGACATTATGGAAAGCAGGCAAAAACTATACGGCCAATCCAGAGAAAGCGTATATGAAACCGATATATATTCTGACCGATGGCCAGACCGGGTCCAGTGCAGAAATGTTCCTGTTGCGCATGATTCACCACCCATGTGTTCATGTTGTTGGCGACAATTCAGCCGGAATGGAAGAATACGGCAATATGGCAAACAGTTTCCTGCCACACAGCCAAATAACCGTTGCAGTCGGTATGAACTATCGCAAATTATTACAAGAAGATTTCGAATTAAATGGACACAACCCCGACATCAAATGCCCCGATGGCACCGATGCGTTTGCCGTTGCAATGGCCGAGATTGAAAAAGCCAAGACACTTCAGTCGCAGACACCCGAAAGATAACAAACCGCCCAAATGGGCGGATGGGTTTTATTTTAACTAATGGTAACAATTCCAACCCATTTCCGCCCTATGTCCCCAAAACACCAAAAATTGTGATGCAAAGTGTGATTGCCTGTGGTATAATTCGTGGGAAATAAGGGATAATTTATGAAATTGTATCACTATGCGCCAAAAGAGAACACCATCTTAACGGATGGCATAAAATCGTTTGCGAAATACCCAAAAAATCTAAGGGCATATTCCAGACGTGCCGGTTCTGAAAAACCAAAAGATATCATAAAATGGTTGGACGGGACATTTCCTGGGCGCAGTCGTGCAATTTCTGTTTTAACCGAACCTATCAAGCCCGGCAGTAAAGACAGAACCCTGAAATACATGCAGAAAAATTCGGTTTTGTTTTCGGTTGAATTAGACGATTTAATACGTGCTAAATTGGTTGAATCTATATGGTGCAAGGACGGCGTTGAACAAGATGGTCGTACAGAAAAATTTTATCCTGTAGAACAATCCGAAATAGATACATCACCATTGGCATGGGACAAAGTAGATTCAGACAAAGAATTGCTGTATGCGGTTGTGCGACATTATTTGTTGGTAATGAAAAAAGGTGTTATACCTGCTAAATACATCCGCCAAGAAAGACAAAAATTTAATTTTGTATCGTGGATAAAACGTCTATTCAAGACAAAACAACAAAGACATAGAAAATCGCCCTAAAATTGCCACAGCAGAAAAACAAAAGGACAAATATGGCAGATGGACAGATAAAATATTAAACTAAATTTCGGCTTTGAACCCACGATAAATAATGATTTTTATTGTCCAGTTTATAAGCATACTTTTTTAATGGCTTGAAAGTATCAATTATCTTTATAACTTCCTTCAACACTTTGTCTTTGCTTTTCCCTGAAACATCAACCATTACTTCATTTGGCAACAACTTGCGACTTTTTATCACTGAATTTGCCCGTTCAACATATTCAGGACGGTACAATCCACCCTCATTATTCTTTCTGTGTTCCATTTGTTTTTTTATCTGTTTTGGGTCGCTGGATACAAGTCTGATTATTATAAATTTATACCCATGAAAAATCTTTGGCAATTCTCTGACCCTTATATCATCAAAATCCAAGGCAACAATGTTCCGCAGCCCTTTATCATAAAAGAATTTTATTTGCGCCAAAGTGTTTTCCCAACACAACTTTTCTTCATATAGACCAACGTCTTTTACTTTTTTAGGGATAATAAACTCTGGAACCATATTTTGTTCAATATACACCCCCTTGTAGTGCTGATACAATTCCTTTGCCAAAGTTGTTTTGCCGACAGCACTTGGACCAATAACAAATATAAAATCCATAGTTTTTACACCCTTGTTTGCTAAGATTATATCACAAAGAGTGCAAAAGTGGTAAAAATTTTACAACCCAACAAAAAAACCGCCCGATTGGGCGGGGTAATATTACCTGTCGTTTTGGTTGTTATTTTTTGCCCAGGACTTTTGCATCTGATATTTTATTTCATCAAATCTGAATTCTGCGAAGCCTATCAATTCCGCCGTCAGCATTTCTTTTTCAGCCATCGTAAATTTGCGTGGAGTGTGCGCCGTTGCAAAATCTGCACGCATTTTATGTAATTGCGCCACCTGTTCGGCGGTGGGCATTGGGTGCGGAGGCAATACTTTATCCAAACGCACAATATTATTCTGGCGCAGGTTTATATACGACATATCGCCGGGACCTTCGGTATAATTCGGATATTTGAAACCGGTCAGGCCAACTGATTCAAAATACAAAATCATACGCTGAAAAAACAGATTTTCGGGTGTATGAATATCAAACAGTGTTTCCAGCCCCAGTTCACGGCGCACCGCATCGGCGGACATTTTGCCCGAAATCGGTTCGCACACCCAATCAAATTCCCACGGAACATCAATTTCCATATCCAATACTTTTTGTCGGGCTGATACAATCTGTTTGCGAAACTCAGATTCATCACGAATATTCAACACACGAATAAAGTCGGCAATTTTATCGCCACACATATACTGAAATAAAACACCCATAAAATTCTGAACACTGTGGTCGTTCAGGTCTGGTATTTCATCCCAACGACCCGCACACAAATTCACAGGCAGAATCTTTGGCTTTGTAATATCAATATTTGGCTCGCGTTTCCATTTTCCCTCGTTCAGGTTGGTTTTGGCATTTATTTCCAGACCAAAGTGCGTTAGTGGGCGAAAATAATCAAAATCATAATAAGTGCCATGGTATACAGTTAATGGCTTGCCATCCGCCCCCATAACCACTGGTGATAGCCAATCGGGCATATCAATCAGCGTGAATTTTTCACCGTCGTATTCCAGTTTGAGATATTCTGCATTGGGCATACCGCCGCGTGGCCATTTAACATTTGTAAATTGTTTGATAATATTCTTGGCCACCCCAGTATGTGTTGCGATGGCGATTATTTTTCCGTCTGCATTTTTTGCAATATCTAACATTGCATTACGAACACGTGCAATAAACATATTATAACTTTCACCGTTTGGTGGGACATAATCGTCATTAGACAGCAATGCAAACGGTACATAAATTACATCACCCGACATATCAATCGGGGTATCTGCAGGGTTATCAGTCAATTTTACAATATGCCCACAAAAATCACCCATATTCCATTCACGCAAATCACCATTTTGTATAATCTGTTGGTCGCCAACCACCGCACGTGCAGTATCCAATGCGCGAGATAATGGCGATGAATATACGATATCAAACTGAACATCTGACAGCTTTTGCGCCAACGCCTGTGCCTGAGCCACACCATTTGCATTTAAAGGCACATCCAACCAACTCTGCATACGTTTTTGAATGTTTGCGTCTGTTTCGCCATGTCGAAAGATATAAAGTATTTTTTTCATGATAGTATTATACAATCTAAACCACCAATTATCAACATGTAATATCTGTTAAAATGCTATGTGAGGCGATGTGTGATGCAGGCTGAGTAATCGACTGTCTGAAAAAGCACCATTTGGTGCGTTTTTTCGTTTCTCCCATCCCCCAGCAAAAAAAACTGTGATGCAAAGTGTGATTGCCTGTGGTATAATTTATGGGAAATAAAGGAATAAAATCATGAAAAAAATACCATATTATCATGGCTCTGCAACCGCGATAACAGACGATTATTTGCAGGCGCCACAACAACAAACAAAATATGTGAACGGGCAGTTTGTGACAACTGATTTAGAATATGCTAAAATCCGTGCAATCATACAATGCATCCGTGGCGGACAAGCCAAAATTTCTGACAACAAAATTTATCTGGAACGGTTACAAGATAATATTATTCCCAGTTTTTATATTTATACGGTATATGAACCAACAGACAAACCGTTTATTCAAGATGATGAAGATGAATATCATTCAACAGAACCGATTAGGATTGCCGAACGTACAAAATATAACACGGCAAAGGAAATTTCCACATTGGGCTTTGATGTTTTCGTATTAGACGAACCGATAAATGAAGTGGGGGTCAAAAAAGCCGAAATAATGAATGAAGCAATTCAAAATGGAAAAATTCACCGTATAGACATAGAAGATATCATGCGTGTACCAGAAAAACTTTATCATGGGTCTATGAAAGAAAAAAAAGAAGGGGTTATACAGCCGTTTCCTGGCAATATTAAGGGCGCAATTCCTAGAAAACGTGAAGATATTGTAGCGGTATTTGCAACAACAAAATCCAAGGCAACTGTATACGGTGCACGCCATCTTATAATGGGCGAATACGGAAACTGCTCATTGCATGATACAAAAGACACACTGTTTACAACAACAGTTAATCCAAATATTTCTGGTAAAATCTATCTTTATGAGTTGGATTCTGAGGGATTTATTCTGGATCAAGACGAAGAATATTATTGCCTGACAGAAAAAAAGATTTTAAGAACAATAACTCTGGATGTTAGAGAGGAAATCCGAAAAGGAAACATAAAAATATATGTTCCGAAGGCCAATATAGATTTCTCAAAATTATCAGAACAAGAACGTGATGAATTGTTCGATAAATTGATACAAGATATTAACAACTGGCGACAATACAACCCATCGGACATTGACATGACCACAACACTTGCAAATCAAGGTCCAGACAGATAACAAACCGCCCAAATGGGCGGATGGGTTTTATTTTATTCGGGGCGTGCAATTCCAACAAAATCCCGCCCCACGACCCCAAGACACCAAAAACTGTGATGCAAAGTGTGATTGCCTGTGGTATAATTTATGGGAAAGAAAGGAATAAATAATGGCACAAGAAATCACAGATAAGCCAGAAATGAAAATTATTGGTAAAGGGGCGCACTCTATCGTATATATCGACCCAACAAATCCCAACATTATTATCAAGCAAAATAATTCTGTATCGGGGGACCGCGGTTATTTAAAACGGCAACAGGCAGGGTACGAAACAATAGAACGTATTAAAAAATCTGGCTATGCAACTGGGGTTCAATTACCAACCGTAATCGAAACAAATGAACAAGATGAAGTCCAGACAATCAAAGAACAACGAATAAGTGGACAGACTTTTGATGACGATGGCAAATTATGGGATAGTCTGACCGAAAACCAGAAAAATAATATAGCAAAACAAATGGCAACTTTCTTGGTTGCAATGCATTCTGCTGGCGAAATAAGGCCTGCTGAAAAATCAATAAAAACAATATTTGATAAGTCCAAACTGCATAATAGCGCAACCGATATCATAAACGCATATGAAGGCGCAATGCCACAAAGATTAGCAAACAAATTATTGGATGCAGAACAATATCTGGAATCCACAGATGTATCGGATGAATTTCATGTGCTAACACACAAGGATTTGCGTGTTAATAACCTGATGTTTGACCAAGAAACGGGACAATTGTCTGTATTAGATTTTGAAATGGCGGGCACAGATAATATTTATCGTGATTTTGTGGCATATGCATCATCCAGTTCAATGCCATGGGATTACACACGTCGGGTTATTGCCGAATACAATGCAATTCAACCCAGGAAATACCCATTAAAAATTAATCCAGAAAAAGTACAAAATATGTTGCTGTATGCTATTGCACATGAGTGTTCAAGAAATGTTACACATGAACAAAACGAACAAATACCCGATGAAGAAAAACAAAAATTCTTTCAAGACCTGATAACAAGAATAAATAGATTAACAGGACTTGATATTGCCACAGATAATATCAAGGTCTTCAAAAAAGGAATTAGCCAATTAACACAACAAGGAAACACACAAATATCATCAGCAAAAAATAATAACGATATAACAGAAAAAAGTCGCCGTAAGCAATAATAGGGATTTTAATATGAAACTAACCTGGAAACAAAAAGATTTTGAATCAGACATTGATTTTATTCTGTTTCATCAGACAGATGACACACCAACATGGTGGAAATCGCAACTATATCGGGCGCATCCATCACTGGATTTTGACTATGCACAATCACTGACCCAAGACGAAAGATTTAAATACCTGTACGACAAACTAAAACAAATCAGAAATGAAAAACAATCTGATATCGAAAATTCAATTCATATGTTTGAAAACGCATGGGGACCCGTCGCCAGTAAATTAAACGATGCGTATTCGTCTGCGTTTGATATGGATTGTTCGGGAATATTAAACGATATGGTGGGGATGGTCGGACTGAATCCAATTTGCCCACGTGATTTATCTGATAACAGTTTTTCCGTCTATTATTACTTTGACCCGAATTACGCAGTGGCAACGGCATTACATGAAATAACACATTTTGTATGGTTTTATGCGTGGCAACAACATTTCAAGGACGATGTGGCGGAATATAATTTCCCACACCTGAAATGGCTGTTATCGGAATTAGTGGTTGAAACAATTATACGAAATTCCGATATTGCAAAACTTACCCCGCCACCGGAATATATCGCATATAAATATTTTTACAGTATGGATATAGATGGAAAACCGATTTTTGACACACTGCGCGACATGTACACAAACCGCAAATCAATCCAGGACTTTATGGAAACGGCATACGATTGGATATGTAAAAACGAACCAGAACTGCGCGCCAAGATAGCCGAGGCAGAAAAATAAAAAAACTGTGATGCAAAGTGTGATGCGGTGTGCTATAATTTGTGGGAAATAAAAGGATTTTGGTATGCAAATCAATCTAAAACACCTAAATGCCGAAGAGTCATGGAACTATATTCTGGGATTTCACGAACGATATCACAGCAAATTAAAACATCTTAAATATAAATATCATACATTTGTTCCAAACGACAAACGTATGCATGATTTCATAGAAATAGAAAAACCAACACCAGAACAAATTCAACACTATCATGATGTATTCGTAAACGAAATTTACAATCCATCCGACCTGTCGCGATTTGATGAAATAATAACAAAAGAAGTTTTGCCAAATTTTGAACGTGCTGTTGAAAAACAAATTGTTCCACTATTATCTGCATGGCAAACCAAGTTGCCAAAAACGTTAGGTGTCGAATGCTTATATGGCAATGGTGGCAGTTATGGTTATGGCACAAATCCAAGAATAGTTTGGCGTATGTCTGAATTTAATGGAAATAAATACGAAATTTTAGGAGAGTTTCTGCATGAATTTGTGCATATTTTGATAGAAAGACCAATTATCGAAAAATACAATGTTCCCCAGGATTTAAAAGAAAACATTGTCGATATAATTTGTCTGGAATTGTTTGGTCACGAGCCAATGAATAATTTTGATAGATCTTTTGCCAATGCGTATATTACACCTGAAGCAATACGAACAGATTTAGCCGGTGCAGTCAAAAAAATGATGGTGGATTATACAACATTAAAACAGGCACAAAGCACCAAAGACAGGTAAAAATCTGTGAGGCGGTGTGTGATGCGCGAATAAAAAACTTTTTTACACCAAAGAGTAATCATTAAAAAGAAAGCACCAAATGGTGCTTTCTTTTATTTTGAGTTTGATTTCATTTTCATCGCTGTTTTTACCAAGATATTATCTGGTTTATTATTTTTTTGCAGGACTTCTGAAATCAGATTTATCATAGGTTCACGATGACTGTTTATAAAACTTTTTATCTGATTTTGAATAATTTGCTGGACATCTTTCTCAGAAGATTCTTTGAACGATGCCGCCGTGCCTGTCCAAATACCATATACGTTACCCAGATACAGATTATGTAATGTTACCGGCTCGCCACGTTTGGCGCGAACCCAACCATATTCATCGCGTCCAGCATTAGTAATATGCTTTCTTAAAGTCTCTGCTGACTTTACTGTTTTAGGAAACATATCAATATTCAAGGCAAAATTATCTTGAAACTTTACAATTACGTTAAAAAATTTGACTGCATAATCATATATTTCTTTACCGTTTGGCACGGGACCCAATTTAGACAATTCTTTTTGCATCTGCTCTAGCTGATCCATGGTTTCAACTTTGTTGATAGCTTTTTTAAACATCTTATCTCCTTTTACATTTGTCTATATTATAACACAAATAAATAGATAAATCAAATGAAACGAACATTATGACGTTGGTGTAGCGAGGCAACAAACAAACGTATACAAACTGAATAATACTTGTTAAATTGCTATGTGAGGCGATGTGTGATGCGGGCGAACAAATCAACTGTCTGAAAACGCACCATTTGGTGCGTTTTTTGTTTTCTACAATAATAACTGTGATTTAACGACTGAACCCGCACAGGAATTGATTTAATTTATTAAATTTTGCATATGTATATTCTTCTAGAATTTTCGGATTCTGGGAACATATGTTATATGCTTCATGCGGGTAAAAACCTGTGTCGCCGTCCAATCTTGGGGTCAGCGTTCTGAAATTCTTTTCTTGAAATTCGTCATCAGCATAATACATCTGAATTGCATTATAGAACAAGCACATATGTTCCGGATTTTGCGCCATACGAGATATATAGTGTGCAATTGGTATACGCCCAATTCGTGGAGAATATATTTTTGATATAGATGTTTTTTGCGATTTTCGTGCAACTGCATTATTTACACGCCTTGAAAATTCTGTTGGATCCATACATGGTTCAACCACATATTGCTGGGCATAAATCATTATTGTTTTTGGATCATATAAACTATGCAATACAGGTGCCGAGTGATTAATTTTCTGTAGTGTTTGCGTGTAATTTGCGTATATTTTTTTATCTTCGGGAATTTTATCTGATAACAGAACATAATACTGAAAAGTATTAAACAAATCGACATAACACCACAATTCATTATGCTGTGAAAACAGTATCATGTTATGAAAAGGTTCCGTTGCACCACCATCCAGTTCCACACTAACGTCAACAGGATTTAATGGATAAAACGGGATAATGTTATAGTTATACTCTATACTGTTTACTGTATTGCCAGATTTATCTACAACCAAACCAGGTTCTAAATATTTAAAATCAACATTTTGCGCCATTGCGTAATTAAATGCGATTTTTGCAATTCCTGTTTGGAAAGCAGAATTTTTTAAATCAAAATTATAACTGACAATTTGCAGCGGCAGTTTTGATATATCGCAACGCAATTCGCGACTTAAATCTGGACAAGACACGACCTTGCCTGCTTTTATATTGGCATTATAAGATTTGCCATTATATACAACTGTGCCTGTGCACAGTGGTGTGGACTTTGTATTATTGGTTTTTGAAAAATCGTCTATTCTGCTAATTATCGGATTAAATATTTTAGTAAAAGGTGCATCAATATGCCGGCTGATAAAATTATTACATTCGGGACAGCATATGTCTTCTGATTCATATAAGCCACCCAACGCATTTTGAATAACATGTTCTTTACTGCGTGTCGTGATTTCTTGATTACAATAAATACAATTTTGTCTTTGAGCCATAATAAACCTTATTTTATGCACTTGTTTTTCTTTTGTCAACTTGTTTATAAAATCATTGGTTCCCTTTTTTGGCTTTACATTACTAAAAAAACAGATTTAAACAGAATTAGACTTGCCAAAGCGCTATGCGAGGCGATGTGTGATGCGCGAATAACTACAGTTCTTTGATTACACGTGCAACGTGTGTAAATTGCTTGCGGTTTTCTTCGTACGTTTTTTGTATTTGCTTGTTGATATATATTTGACGAATACCACCATATATTGGCAATAAATTTAAAACAGTATTTTTTATATTATGACGCAACAAACGTGGCCATGCCATATCAACCAGTTCACCACGAATTTGCGCCAATGGCTTGTTTTTACCATTTGAATCTTTGTATGGCACCATTATATCCCAGTCGTACCAATTATGCCATTTTATCATACCGTCTTCACGCAGTGATAATTCCATTTTTGTGTATTCTGGTTGCAGACCGCCACACTGTAATAGGGGGTAATAAATTTTATAGCCTATGTTATTTTGCTTGGCACGACCAATACGCATTGTTGGGCCTTCTTCGTGAATTACAATGCGCGTATTATTAGCATAGCAAACCTGGAAATACGGATTAAACCATGAACGATTTTCAAATTTTAATTCTATGCCACGTTCGGCAAAAAAATTTGGTATCAAGACACGTTCGTTGGACATTTTAGCATCCAACGCACACGACATCAGGCGAATTTTAGTATGCTTAAACTGTGGGTCAGATGCCACCGCGCAAATAACATCACGAACACAATCAATACTCTGTCCACTGCGATATCTGTCCACAGACATATCTAGTTTCAAAACCTTGTTCTGTTTACCCAGTTTGGACTGAATATACCTTAGGTCGCCAAGTATTTCATCACGATGCGCCCCATTTATCCATCGGGCATTTGTCTGAACCGTATATTCGTCTGCATGGGATAAATCAATATTCGAAAACACATCACGCATATAGTGCGGATGAATATCATATATCAACGACCATTCACCACCGGTCATACAGATATTAGTAAATTTACTGTCATGCTGATTTCCATAAAAAACAACATCATCCACAGGAACTGTATTCAATGGATTTTCTGGGCCAGAACATTCAAAACAACGCGCACAATTTTCGTTGCATTTATTCGTTAAACGAAAACGTATATCCATGGGGGCATCTTGCCACTGGGCATAAAAACGCCGCTTTTGAAAAGGATACACCAATAATTCACGAAAACGTTGCGAAAAGCTGCGATTATCGCGACCGTTATTCTGGGGTATTACAAATACTTCATCTTTATCTGTCATAACAGACATTATTATATGTACTAACCTTACTTTTGTCAATAGATTTTGGACTCGCTTTGATGTCCTGACAAAGACCACCCGTTAAAAAACGAATTTTTTTGCATTCTTGAGCCCATGCGCAAAAAAAATAACTAGGTCCATATCAATGCACCTAGTTACTAAAATCATTTTATAATTTTATTTTCCGTTGTTTAACGACTTTTTTGTTTTGATACTTTTTGCGCCATATTAAATGTGGCAGTACCAGGAACAAATTCCATAACAAATCTTTCAATAACATCTGACGGAAAATTCCCAGCACTTAACGCATCCAAGAGCAATAAAGCTGTATTCGGATGTGCCTTTAAATACTTACGCATACTGTCAACAACAAAATTCGCTTCAGCTTCTGTTAAAGAAACGCCTTCTGTTAATTTTTGGGCAATTTCTGGGTTTTCTGCAGATAAAGACTTCATTATGTTTTTGAAATCTGGTCCTAATTTAGCCAATGCATTGTTTAATTTTGCATTCAAATCCTTGTCTGACAATGTTTTTGATATTATTTTTCTGACACAGACGTTTGCACCAACACCAAGTAACAAATACAACATTGTTACACAAAAAGAATTTGAAATCGTATTAAACTGCTTCTCGGTCCAATATTCTTGGAATAACGCACATTCAAGCTTACCCTTGTCATTGTAAAAATATGTATCGTCGATAAATTTGCCTATTGCTACCGCATATAATAAAAGCACACCACATGTTGCAAGGCCGGCTTTTTTATACAACGGTATATAAAACGACATACTTTTCTCACCTTTAGTACAATCATGTACTGTTTGGAAAAACGAATGACGGTCTGCTTCTGCTTTTTTTGCAGCAAGCGCTTCACGACTTTGTACAAATTTATTTTTTTGTTTTGACATAAAAAACCCCTTTTTTGTTGTTAATTTGTCTATCACATGCATAATATAACACATAAATTTATTTTGTCAACCTTTGTTTTAAAATTATTTTATTTTTTCTGTACTATATATATCGCGTACAAACTGAGAACAATTTGTTAGAATGCTATGCGAGGCGAAGCGTGATGCAGGCTGAAAAATCAATGAGAAGAAAGTATTGAAAGTCTGGGGCTTTGTACCGGACTTGGCATCCCGACAAATGGGGGTTCTTTTTATCCTAAATTAATTCTTTTTTTGTTTCACCATGATGAATGATGTATATTGTTTTCTTCACCTGTGTATTATAAATAAAAAATATATTTGTCATCATACTATAACACATACCCGCAAGTGGCAATTAAATATAAAACTTGTTTTTTGCATCAAAAGTGATACCATTTTGTGTGTTAAAGAGAATTATTTATGAAAAAAAATCGTAGATTTTTAGAAAAATTCAAAATTGGTTTTGATAAACTTATGGATAAGCTTGCTGCGCCGGAATCGCGTCCAAAGGTAGATCCGAATTATAAAATTAAATACGATGGAACCGAAGAAGAGCTGTTGGGGCTGGTTGATGAGGCGGGGGTCGTTATCGACCGAGAAGGGCTTAGTAGGTATTTAGCAATTGTCGAATTCAATAACAATATTCGTAATCTGCCAGAATTTGAGGCTCTAAAGAAGCAAGGGATTGTTGACGAGTATGGCAATATTCTTAACAAAGAAGCATTTCTATCTTGCATAAACAGTCGCCCTGTGAGCAAAGATATGGAGTTTTAAATTATCAACCCTAATAGGTTATACTGTTGCAAATAGTATGTACGATTTTATAGTAAAAAAATATTCTTGCAAATATACCCGTTTGGTTGATATATCTTTGTTTAAGACTTGTTTTTTTATAAAAAACATTGTATAATACAAGTATTTGAAGTAAAAGGAGATTTTACATGAAAAAAGATGGTAATTTTTTAGAAAAAATAAAAGATGGTTTTGATAAACTTGTGGATAAGCTTGCTGCGCCGGAATCGCGTCCAAAGGTAGATCCGAATTATGAAATTAAATACGATGGAACCGAAGAAGAGCTGTTGGGGCTGGTTGATGAGGCGGGGGTCGTTATCGACCGAGAAGGGCTTAATAGGTATTTAGCAAGAGTCGATTATAATAAAGAAATTCGTAATATACCAGAATTTGAGACTCTAAGGGAGCAAGGGATTGTTGACGAGTATGGTAATGTACTTGATAAAAAAAGATTTGAACCTATTTTATGGAAATATTTGAGTAGAGGTGCGCCAGAACGTTTTATCGAATAGAAACAACCGCCCGATTGGGCGGTTTTTCAATGCGTATGCAAACTGTTATTTTGTTTTGCCACGAATTTGGCTTTGAACTGTTCGTTGAAGCTCCGCACCCCCGAACCAATCGTTTTTTGTGAAATTGGCGCATAAATTATATCGCCCGACATATCAATCGGTGTGTCTGCAGGGTTATCTGTCAATCGGACAATATGTCCACAAAAATCCCCCATATTCCATTCACGCAAATCACCATTTTGTATAATCTGTTGGTCGCCGACAAGGGCTACCTGTTTAAAAACGCACCATTTGGTGCGTTTTTTTGTTTACAACAAATTAGTTTCAACTTGCATTTCTAGAACATCTGGTTTTGTTTTTTGCATGCCAAAAAGTTTTTTAATCGCGTTATTAAACTTTCTGCTAACACGTCCAGATATTGTATATATTTTTTGCAAAACCTTATATCGCGCTTCTTCGCTTTTCAAGCGTTTTTCGAAGAGTTTTTTTTCTTTCTCTGAAGAATGTTTGTCTATTTTT